>JASHTR010000079.1 GCA_030040455.1 Terriglobia bacterium
CGCGACGAAGTTCTGGATGCGGCTTCCCTTCCCCTTAAATACTGCGCATGGACGGCATGTTTCCGTAGCGAGGCTGGTTCCTACGGAAAAGATACCCGGGGTCTCATCCGCCAGCATCAGTTTCAGAAAGTGGAGCTGGTGAAGTTTACGCTCCCTGAAAGATCTTATGACGAGCTTGAAAGCCTCACGCGGGACGCGGCCACGGTGCTCGAGCGGCTGGGCTTGCCCTATCGCGTGGTGGCGCTTTCGACCGGTGACCTGGGGTTCAGCTCCGCAAAAACTTACGATTTGGAGGTTTGGCTGCCCGCAAGTGGCGAGTATAAAGAAATTTCTTCCTGCTCCAATTGCGAAGCCTTCCAGGCTCGCCGTGCCAATCTACGCTTTCGGCGCGGCAAAGGCGCCAAAAGCGAATTTCTCCACACGCTGAACGGCAGCGGCGTGGCCATTGGCCGCACCTGGCTCGCTGTTTTGGAAAACTATCAGCAGGCGGATGGCTCGGTGGTGGTCCCGGAAGCGCTCCGGCCGTATCTGGACGGAATGGAACGAATCACCGCCCCCTGAGAAAACAAAAAATGGGTTGACAGACAAAAGGGCACCGAAAGCACAAAGCCACTCTCCGGAGGGCTAAAAAAGGCGTGACGCTAAGCTTTGCTTCGGTAGATTTTTGTGCTCTACAGACTCCGTGGTAAAAGGCCCTCACCACAGAGACCCAAAGCCTCGTAAATTAAATAGCGGAATTATTCCTGACGTCACTCTGTGACTTGGCGGCTCGGCGAGCGGTTTTTCATTTTTCAGCTTCCTTTCCGGCTGCTCGCTCGGTTCGCCACTTGCATATGGCCTCGGCATGCTTCGGGTAATGGCTATACGTATCCAGTCGCAAGCGACGGCGGAAGCGTTTCTCGAATTCGTCTTCAGGCGCGTTCTCAATATAGCGGACGAGGCGTCGATGGGTTTCGTCCAGTTGCTTGAGCACTTCGGAGAGTGAAAGGCTTCTTTTCAGCGCGGTCATCCGGGCGTTAAAAGCGTCGATGCCGCCATACACTACGGAGTAACGCGGCGGTTGAGCGCCTTTGAGGATAAGCGGCAGGTGCTTCAGTGCCTCCTCTTCCCAAGTGGTCACGTGCGCGAGAATGTCTCTTACCGACCAGGCGCCGGTGACGCCGGGCTCCAGCAGTTGCCCGTCTGGCAGGCCCGCGTACGACTCCTTAAATTCCCTCCACGCGCTGTCCAGCCTCTTCAAAAGTTTCCGCCGATCCACGGGAATTCCCTTTATTTTGCATCGTGGAAAATGATGCCGATCGTATAACGATGCCCTGAGCGAACGCGACTGACGCCGTGCCGGAGATTCACGCGATACAGGCCTCGAGCGCCCCGGACGGGGCGCTGGCAAACGGCGAAAACAACGCCGTCCCCTTGATGAAGAGGCACAACCGTCGGCCGTGATTGCATTCGCGGTCGCTGCTCCGTCATCACGAATTCGCCCCCCGTGAAATCTTTTTGCGGCTCCGACAATAAGATGGCAAGCTGAAGCGGGAAAACGTGCTCACCATAGAGGTCTTGATGCAGGCAGTTGTAATCGCCGGCCCCGTACTGGAGCAAGAGCGGCGTCGGCTTTGCCTGGCCGGCCTTGTGGCAGCGGTCAAGGAAACCCGCGTGCTCGGCGGGATACTGAACGTCGATGCCCATCGCCTTGTTCCAACGGTTGCCGATCGGCGCAAGGCACGGGTAGATGGAGGTTCTCAGGCTTCGAATGAGTTCCGGCAGCGGATACTTGAAATACCTGTATTCTCCACGACCAAAGCCCTGGCGTTCCATCACCACGCGGCTGCGGAAGCAATCGTCTTTGGGATACAGCTCCGTCAATGTGTCGCACTCATCCGCAGAAAGAAGATGCTCGATCACTGCGCTGCCTTCAGCGTCCAGCTCTTGCGAAACACGCTCCCAATCAACGGCCTTAACACGTTCCAAGATGTTCTTCCGCGAATCGGCTGGGGTAGCGTTATTTGCGGCCATACGGATCGTCATACCTTGAGCGTCGGCCGCGCCTCTCGATCGAGAAGCGCACGCTTGCGTTCAATGCCTCCACGATAGCCTGAGAGTGAACCGTCACTCCGCACCGCACGATGGCAAGGGATAACCACCGCCAAGGGATTTGCGGCGCAAGCCTGGCCCACTGCCCGCATTGCCTTTGGCGAGCCGATTTGCTTTGCGATCTCGGCATAGGAGGCCCTCGACCCGGCCGGTATCTTGCGCAGCGCCTGCCACACACGCTGTTGGAAGGGGGTCCCTTGAGCGTCAAGAGGCAAGTCCAGGCCCAATACCGGAGCTTCGACAAAATCTATCACTTGCTTAACGACCCGCTCGAACTCGGCGTCGCCGCTCATCAAATTGGCCTTTGGGAACCGGTCCTGCAATTCGCGCGTCAGGATTTCCGGGTTATCACCCAGGAAAATAGCGCAAATCCCGCGCTCACTTCGGGCAACCAGGAGTGACCCGATAGAGCACTGGCCAATGGCAAAGTGTATCTCAGCCTTAGCACTACCAGCGCGATAAGTTGTTACCCACTTGTTCATCGTCGCTCCTTCTTTTTGACGCTCGCTACGAGCAGTCTATCTATTGTTATTGTCCGCCAACACTCCGATTCTTGCTTTCAAATTTGCACGCCTGCCCCCGCACCCTGCAATGAGTTCCCGCTCTTTACGGCAGGGTAACAGTATGCTAACGTGGACGCATTGAGTTCAAGCCATTCAAGTTCTTAATCCGCGAGGTGATCGATGAAACGCAGAGAGTTTATCACCAAAACCACATTGGGTCTGGGCGCTGTCTGGCTGGGCGCGAGGTCTTTTGCGACGGCGACTATGACGCACTTCAGCGCCTCGGACACGGCGGTGCTGGGAAAAACGGGCATTCGCACCAGCCGCCTGGCTTGTGGCACGGGAACGATTGGCGGCGGAGGTCATTCCCACCAGACGCGGCTGGGTGTGAATGGCCTGGCTGATCTTCTGGTGCACGGTTACGAGCACGGCCTTCGGCTTTTTGATTCGGCGGACGCTTACGGTTCACATCCGGCCGTGGCAGCAGCGCTCAAGCGGCTGCCTCGTGAGAAAGTGACCGTGCTGACGAAATCTGACAACCGTGACCCGGAGGGTATGCGTGCGGATATCGACCGCTTCCGTAGGGAGCTCCAGACTGATTACATTGACATCCTTCTGATGCACGACATGCAGGAGCCGGATTGGACCACTCGTTATCGTCGCACGATGGACGTGCTTTCAGAAGCCAAGGAAAAAGGGTGGATTCGTACCCACGGCTGCTCCTGCCACACCATCGGAGCATTGCGTGCCGCGGCCGCTTCACCTTGGGTTGAAGTGGACCTCGCCAGGATGAATCCGATCGGTTCGCACATGGATGCCGATCCACCCACTGTGCTCGCCGTGTTGCGCGAGATGCGGGCAAAGGGGAAAGGGGTGGTAGGAATGAAGATTTTAGGCCAGGGTGACATGCGCCAACGCCAGGATGAGGCGCTCCACTTTGCGCTCACGAACGGCGCGCTCGATGCCTTCACCATCGGCGCAGAAAACATCGCCGAGCAGAATGACTTGATGCGCCGCATCGCGGCCATCAGCGCTTAATTTCCAATGTGCTGGAGATGGGTAGGGCTTGCCTTTTGACCTTGCGACTTTTCAAAATCCTTTGAGGATGGGCCAGCCACATCAGCGTTAAACTGCGAACGTTGCGTTGCGCCGCTTAGTGAATTGTGTGTGCTGTAAACCCAGCACTTTGTTCGTGGGCGTGGTAGGAACTGCGAACGAGGGGGCCGGATTCCACGTGCCGAATCCCCAACCGCTCCCCTTCCCACTTGAGCGCGGCGAATTCTTCGGGCGAATAGAAGCGACTGACGGGCAATTGCTCCCGGGAAGGCCGGAGATATTGGCCGATGGTCACAATCCCCACACCGGCTGCGCTGAGGTCGGCGAGCACTCCACGTACTTCTTCAACCGTCTCGCCCAAGCCCACCATCACGCCTGACTTCGTGGGAATGGCCGGAGCAACTTCACGCGAGCGGGCGAGCAACCGCAAGGAACGCTCGTAGCGCGCGCCCCGGCGAGCCACAGCATACAGCCGGGGAACGGTTTCCATATTGTGGTTCAACACGTCCGGCCGCGCTTCTAAGACGATCTCCAGCGCCTCGTTTGAGCCACGAAAGTCCGGGATTAACACTTCAACTTTTACTTGAGGAATAGCGCGGCGCAAGCCTTTAATCGTAAGCGCAAAGAGCGTTGAGCCACCATCTTTGAGGTCGTCACGATCAACGGAAGTAACCACGACGTAGGCGAGGCCCATGGACTGAGCAGCTTCAGCCACCCGCTCCGGCTCTTCCCAATCCACTTCACCCTTCGGCGCACCTTTAGGAACCGCGCAAAAGCCACACCGCCGAGTGCAGCGGTCGCCCAGGATCATAAAGGTAGCCGTGCGGTGGCCCCAGCACTCGCCAATATTCGGGCAGCGAGCGCTTTCGCACACTGTATGCAGGCCCAGACCCCGCATCAGCGCTTTCAGCTCGTAGTAATTTCTTCCGCTGGGCAGCCGGACCTTCAGCCAGTCCGGGCGCCGCAATCGCGGGGCCGAGGGAGCAATTTGAACGAGTTCTGTTTCCATTTACATTCATTGTAACTGGCTTCGACACGAATCACCACAATGAATGGTTGGGTCACGTCAAAGTCGCGTCTGTATGGAGTGCGGGAGCTTGCTCCCGCTTTCCGAGCCGGCACCTTGCTTCTGGCTCCTGCCGCTTCCGCAAGCGGGCGCGCCCAAAGCGGCAGCAAGCTGCCGCACTCCATAGGTGCTTCGCACCAGTGGCATGATGGTGGGTGCTGTCACGTGACCGGTTCGTGCTATATTATGCCGGTCGCCAAGGTAGAGAGGAGCCGTGGTCGCAGCAGAGGCTGAAAAATTGGCGGTTGGAGAATAAGATGCCTGTCAAGATCAAAAAAACCGGGCAAAAGAAGAAGAAGCAAGCCGGCAGCAAATCGGGAGGCTACACTTCGCCACACCGCCTGAAAATCATCTTTAGCGCGCTGGACCACCTATTTCCGCAGGCGGAATGCGCTCTGAAACATGAGAACCCCTTCCAGCTTCTTGTCGCCACCATCCTTTCTGCGCAATGTACGGATGCGCGCGTCAACAAAGTGACTCCGGAGCTTTTCCGGAATCATCCCACACCCGCCGATTTTGCGGCTCTCCGCCCCGAGGCTCTGGCCGAGGAGATTCGCTCCACCGGATTTTTCCGTAACAAGGCTAAAAGTATTACCGGAGCCGCCACAAAAATTGTGAACGAGTTCGAGGGAAAAGTACCGCGAACCATGGACGAGCTTCTCACCCTCCCCGGTGTTGCGCGCAAAACCGCTAACGTGGTTCTCGGCACCGCTTACAACATTGCCACCGGCGTGGTGGTTGATACCCACGTGTTTCGCATCGCGCACCGCCTGAAACTTTCTCTCGAGAAGACGCCTGAAAAAGTGGAGAAGGACCTGATGAAAATTGTTCCCGAGAAACGATGGGTGTCCTTCGCACATCAAATGATCTGGTTCGGACGAAAGATTTGTCAGGCTCGCAAGCCACTCTGCGCTATTTGTCCGGTAGAAAAGATTTGCGACTCTTCGGATAAAACCGTGTGAGCCCGCCCGGAGAAAAGAAAGAGCCGGAGAGTTTCCGGGCAGTAAAGCTCGGTATTGCAAGGTCGTATTTCTTCGTTTTTCTAGCAAACTTTCGTAGCCCGTCGTTCCGAGCGAAGCGAAGAATCCCTGCATTTCGTTTTACGCTACAAATGCAGGGATTCTTCGCTCGCTGCGGTCGCTCAGAACGGCATTCTCTTTGATTGCGGCTCGGCCGCGTCGCGCTATCTCGCTCGTCCGATGAAAATTGGAATCACCTGTTACCCAACCTACGGCGGAAGCGGCGTCGTGGCCACGGAGCTCGGCCTGGAGCTTGCAGCCCGGGGCCACGAGATTCATTTCATTAGCTCCGCGATGCCGGTGCGGATGACCGCGGCCTCGGAGCAAATTCGCTTTCATGAAGTGGAAGTGATGGACTATCCGCTTTTCGATCACCCGCCTTATACGCTCGCCCTGGCTTCCAAGATGCACAACGTGGCGATGAACGAGGGCCTGGACCTTCTCCACGTGCATTACGCGATCCCGCACTCCGTCAGTGCCTACCTTGCCCGCGCCATGCTTCGTCCCCGCCGGCTCCCCTTCGTCACCACGTTGCACGGCACCGACGTGACGTTGGTGGGCGCGGACCGCTCTTATCTACCCATTACTCGTTTTTCCATCGAGGAAAGCGACGCCGTGACCGCCATCTCCCACTATTTGCAAAAGGTCACTCGCGACGAATTTGAAGTGCGTCAAGAAGTTGAGATGATCCCGAACTTCGTCAACTGCGACGTCTTCCAGCCCGCGGACGGCGAGTGCCGGCGGGGGACGTTTGCCCGCGAGGACGAGCGCGTTCTCGCGCATCTTTCCAATTTCCGCCCGGTGAAAAGGGTACCCGACGTGATTGAGATTTTCCATCTCGTCCGGCGTGAGATTCCCGCCAAGCTGCTGATGATCGGCGACGGTCCGGACCGTGCCATCGCCGAGTGGATGGTGCGCGAAAAGAGATTGAGCGCGGACGTTATTTTCCTGGGCAAGCAGAACCAGGTTCAGGACCTCATTAACTGCGCGGACGTCCTGCTGCTGCCGAGCGACCTTGAATCCTTCGGCCTCGCCGCGCTTGAAGCCATGGCGTGCGGAGTGCCGGTGGTTTGTTCGCGGGTGGGTGGTGTGCCGGAGGTTGTCCGCGACGGCGTGGACGGATTCCTCGTGCCCCCGCGCGACGTGAAGACCATGGCCGCAAAGGCGCTAGAAATCCTCACCGACCCTGTGAAGCGCGAGGCTATGGGCCGTGCTGGACGCCAACAGGCAAACAGCCGTTTCTGCAGCGATAAAATTATCCCGCTCTACGAAAGCCTTTATCGCCGTGTCATCGGAACAAGGTAGCGCCAGCTTTCGCTTTTCAGGAATGCTGCGGCTTTTCTTCGGCACGGTACTCCAGCAGAATGGCCTGTGGGAAGCGACTTGACATTTAAAAAATTAGAGGTAGAGTAAACCTATTCAGAGAGGTAGTCCCGGCGCCATTCACAACCGATCTCTTTTCCACCGCACGCGCCGGGGTGGACAAGCAGTCTATTCTCCTCGGTTGCGAAAGCATGAAGGCCGTATCCTAAACTGAATATCCACAAGCTCCCCTGGGACCCTCATGGCTTCGCAAGTCAACAGGAGGGTGCGATGTTCCAGATGATTGACGAGGAACAGCACAACAGTGGAGATCGCAAGATTCTAATGTACAAGGTCGGCGCGTTCATCGCAGCGATGGGAGGCGTCGGCGTGTTCCTTTACTTTCTGGCGACCTCCCATTACCTGAAGGGGTGAGGCGCGCTGTCCGAATTCAAGAGAACTTCTCCTGCAAGAGGTGTAGTGCGTCTTGACGGTTGTTGATGGCCCCCTCAAGCTGTGCATCCTCGATGGCGTGAAGGATCTCCTTGAATTGTGGCCCGGGGATGTAACCCAGCGCAATGAGGTCGTCGCCTCCGAGCAGGCGGGGGGGCTTGAGCTTTTCTTCCGGTGTCTCATGAAGAAGCTGGCGTGCCAGCTCGTAGTTGGCAAGGTTTCCATGGCTTGCCAGGCAATCCAGCCGGTGCAGCTCCAGGTGTTCTTCGAATCCCTCCATCCGCAAAAAGCGCAGTTGGGTTGAACGCTTCATTTGAGGCAGATCCTTAAACCGAAGATGGTTCTGAACTAAAGCCACCACGTGCTCCGTCACGCGCGACGGAAGGCGCAGCCGACTACAAATCTCGCCCGCCATCCTGGCTCCGACCTCAACGTGACGATCGAAGCGGATCCGCTCGCGAACGGAAAAAGTGGGCGGCTTGCCGACGTCGTGCAAAAGAACACCGAGCGCCAGCGTTTCAGTGGGGCGATCGAGACCCTCCAGCATCATCAGCGTGTGCGTCCACACGTCACCTTCGGGATGAAACTGCGGCGGCTGCTCAACCCCCTGCATCGCTTTAACCTCCGGGAGCATCCTCGCCAGCAAGCCCGTCTTCTCCAGCAGTTCAAATCCACGCCGAGCCGCGCCCTCCGTGAGGATTTTTAGGATCTCATCCCGTACCCGCTCGCGGCTTACGTCGTCTGTGAGGCTGCTGAGATTGCGGATCGCTGAAAGCAACGCGTCATCCAGCGCGAACCCGAACCGCGCGGCAAAGCGAACCGCGCGCAGCATCCGCAAGTGGTCTTCTTCAAATCGTTCGACGGGATCTCCGATGGCACGGATGCGCCGCGCGCGGATGTCTTCCTGCCCACCGATATAGTCGATCACATTTCCGGTGGAGGGATCGTATAACAGGCCGTTGAGGGTGAAGTCGCGCCGGCGCACATCCTCTTCGGCCGTCGCGGCATAGCGCACTTCGGCCGGATGCCGGCCGTCGGCGTAGCGCCCGTCGCTACGGTAGGTTGCCACTTCCACCGGTCCTTCGTCCCGCGGGACAATCACAACGCCAAATTGCGCGCCCACGCCCAGGCCTTCTGGAAAGAGCTCGAGCACGCGATCCGGCCGGGCATCCGTCACCACGTCGTAGTCTTTCGCCTCGCGACCCATCACCAGGTCGCGCACGCATCCGCCCACGAAATAGGCTTCGAATCCCGCGGTGCGAAGCTTCATCAGGATATCGATGGCAGCCTGTTGTTTTGCGTCCATGATCTTCATTACAATTGAAAGTTCGCCGCGAAGCAAGGCGCGCCCATCGAACCCCAAACGGTGTTTTCCATGACCAAACCTGATCCGGCTCCGGTCACGGAGCTGATCCACGCGTTTCGTTACTCAAAAATTATGTTTGCCGGAGTTTCTTTGAAGCTCTTTGACCTGCTTGAGGACGGCCCCAAGGATGCGAGCGATCTCTCCCGTGAAACCGCGACCCAGCCGGAGGCACTTGAGCAGTTGCTTGACGCTTGTGCAGGTCTCGGCCTGCTGCGCAAGGAAGGCGGCAAATATGCAAACCAGCCGGTGGCCAAAACGTATCTTTGCCGCTCGAGCGAGTCGACGCTGGCAGGCTACATCCTTTACTCGAACAACGCGCTCTATCAGCTCTGGGGAAACCTTGAGGATGCCGTCCGGGAAGGCACAAATCGCTGGGCTCAGACGTTCGGCGGCAAGGGTAGTTCCCCTTTCGATCAGCTTTTCAAAACGGAGGAGTCTCGACGCGATTTTTTGGTGGGAATGCACGGCTTCGGCCTTTTAAGCTCCCCTCGCGTTATCGAAGCGTTTGACCTCAGCGCGTATAAGAGGCTTGTGGATCTCGGCGGCGCCACCGGCCATCTCGTCATGTCTGCCTGCGAGCGTTATCCAAAGCTGCGCGCCACCGTTTTTGATCTGCCGGATGTCATCAAGGTGGCGCGAGAATACATCGCAAATCGAGGGCTCGGCGATCATATCGATTTCGTCGCCGGCGACTTCTTCCGGGATCCCTTGCCCGAGGCAGACCTGTTTTCGCTCGGGCGCATAGTGCACGATTGGTCGGAAGAAAAGATTCGTCTGCTTCTCGAAAAGGTTTACGACCGTTTGCCGCCCAAAGGCGCGCTGCTCATCGCCGAACGGTTGCTCGATGAGGATAAGACGGGACCTCTGAACGCATTGGCGCAATCGCTGAATATGCTGGTGTGCGTGGAGGGGAAGGAAAGAACGCTTTCCGAATATACCGCGCTACTGCAGAAAGCAGGCTTCACCACGGTGCGCGGGAAGAAGACGGGCGCACCGCTGGACGCCGTGCTGGCGACAAAAGGTAGTGACGAGTGAGAAGGTGAAAAAATCAACAGCCTCTCGCCAAGACGCCTAGGCGCTATAGAGAAGGCCAACGCGTTTATCTGCTTGTCTTCTGGTTTCTAGTTTCTGGTTTCCTATTGTCCCAGCGCAAAGGCGACCAGCGAATCACCTTGCTTTCTACCCAAATTCGCGTGGCCGCCGGCTGCGATCACCACATATTGCCGCCCGTCGGCGCTGTAGGTCATGGGCGTGGCCTGGCCGCCAGCGGGCAGGCTTCCCTGCCATAGCAGTTTCCCAGTCTTAATATCGAAGGCGCGCAGGTAATCATCCCCCGCGGTTCCTGCTACAAAGATCAGCCCGCTGGCGGTCACGATCGGGCCGCCGAGCCCGGGGAAACCCTGAATGGGAGGAGACAGGCGGGTAGCGAGGTCCTTGCTGGTCCCGAGCGGGACGCGCCATCGGATTTTTCCGGAGGCAAGGTCCACAGCCACCAGTATGCCCCAAGGCGGTGGATAGCATGGCGAGCCGCGCAGAGAGATAATCGGCGCGCGCGTCATACCATAAGGCGCGCCGCGTTGCCATGCGACTTCGGCGCGTAGCCTGCCAATTCTAGCCTCGTGTTGGGTTTGCGGCAGCCGGTTACGCGGTATCAGGTATGCGTTGAAAGCGACGTTGTCCACATACGTGACGTAGATCTGATCCTTTGGATTGAACGCGCCCCCGCTCCAATTGAGGCCGCCAACGATCCCCGGAAGCTCCACGGTTCCCTGAAGGCTCGGCGGCGTGAATATGCCATCCGACCGCAATTGGCTGATTTCTTGGCGGCACGCCTCGCGCGCTTGCGGCGTCATCCCCCAGGCTTCAGCGGCGGTGAGAACTTGAGGGACCAGCGGAGGCGGCGCAACGGGAAACGGTTGCGTGGGCGAAGTCTGCTC
>JASHTR010000080.1 GCA_030040455.1 Terriglobia bacterium
TCCTCGGTTGCCTTTCAGAAGCAGCAACGCCTTCAGCAATTTGGTGCGTTGACTGTGAAGGAAATACTGATACCAGTGCTGCTCCACCAATTCTGGAACCAGAAGGGCAATTTGCCGTTCTGGATTTTCTTTCTCAAGCTCAAGGACGTAATCCACGATCGGGTTGACTATAAAGCGATAGGGAGACGGAAGGATAATAAGACGCGGAGCAGGCCGATTTGCATTTCGGGCTGGATCCTCCACGAGTCGTTTCCAATTTTTGTGTATCTCGTCGGTCTCTTCGTCGGCTGCGACGTGGACGACGAATACTTCCTGTGAAAGCGTCAGGGCAAACCGTATGCCTGATTCCACCACCTTATTCCAGCCCGTTACCGGCACGACGATGAGCGGCGCCTGGAGCCGGGAAAGATCCAACGGCTCCGGAGCTGCAACTTCAGTCGCCACGCGGTGGTAGTGATGGTGAACGGTCAGCATGAAAATAATCATGGCTGGAATCAGAATGACCGTCACCCACGCCCCCTCCGTGAATTTGGCCATCGTCACCACCACCACCGTGGTCGCGGTGGCGAGCGCGCCCACCCCATTGATGACCATGCTTTGGCGGGCTCTGCGGCTATTGCGGTTTTTGCTGCGCCTCCAGTGCACCACCATCCCGCTTTGAGAAAGCGTGAACGCCAGAAAAGCGCCGATCGCATAAAGTGGGATGAGGCGGTCGGTGATTCCATCGAACAGAATCAGAAGGAAAGCGCAAACGACCGCCAACACCAGGATGCCCTGGGAATAAACCAACCGCCGCCCGCGCGTGGCAAGGGGGATGGGCAGGTAACCGTCCTGGGCCACCATGCGGCACAAGCGAGGGAAATCCGCAAAGGCTGTGTTGGCGGAAAGAGAAAGCACCGCCAGGATCGACGCAATGGTTACGTAATAAAACGTATTACGGCCGGCGACGGCGCCCGTGAGCATAGAGAGCACGCTCTGGTAACCCGGCCGGCCCGGCTCTGTGGCACCAATGTGATAGGCGTAGGTGAGATAGGCGATTCCGGCGAGGAACACAATCAATAGAGCTATGATCACCGTGAGGGTCTTCTGTGCCGTCTTTGCCACCGGCTCGCGGAACGCGCGCACCCCATTGCTTACAGCCTCCACACCCGTCATCGCCGTGCAACCACTCGCAAACGCTTTAAGGAGCAGAAACGCCCCGACCGCCCCTGTGGCAGCGCGCATGGTTGGAGGCGCCACTACGGGTGCGGGACGACCCCCGGCAAGGAGCGCCTTCACGAGTCCCCAGCCCAGCGTCGTGAGCATCGTGCCGATAAAAACGTAGGTGGGAACCATAAATGCAATGCCCGCTTCCCGGATGCCGCGCAGGTTGACGAGGGTGATGGCGAGAAGAATCAAAAGGCAGATCCCAAGAGTGTGGGATTGGAGAGATGGAACGGCAGAAACCAGCGCGCCCACACCGGCGGAAATACCGACGGCCGCAGTGAGGATGTAATCGATCATGAGCGCCGAAGCGGCAAGTAATCCGGCTGAGGTCCCCAGGTTTTCGCGCGCCACCGTGTAGGAACCGCCCCCGGTGGGATAGGCTTCGATCGTCTGGCGATAAGAAAAGTATAGGATCGAAAGCAGGATAATGATGCTGACGCTGATGGGGATGATGTAGGCGGTTCCCACCTCTCCCAGCGCAATGAGCAGCGTCAGGGCAGCTTCCGGGCCATACGCCGCCGAGCTGAGCGCATCGAGGCCGAAAATGGGAATTCCAGCGGCGAGACCCAGCTTTTCACCCCTCTCCTCCGAAGACCGGAGGGGACGGCCAAGCAAGAAGTCAGTCAATGACATCCGCACTCCTTATGACTACGAAAACATTCTATGCATCCTTGATACGAATTGGGAAGCGTGATGTGAGGCAATCCCGCTAATTCAGGTTTCGCCAGGCAAGGAGAGCGACTGCCTTGGAAATCCACCCGTTATCCCTCCCGCGACAGCGGTGGTCCCGGCTCGGCTCTACCCTCCGCCGGGCAAGGTCGATTCCCGATTACGCGGGATTGAATTCAGGGTAATTTCCATGCTTTGCGGGTCTCGCAAAGCGACATGAACGACTGCTAAAATGGAAGTCCAAAAAAGAGCAGAGGAGGCCTCAGATGCCGGTATACCAATTTTTCTGCAAGGAGTGTAAGAAGAGCTTTACCCTCACGCTGAGCCTTGAAGCCTATGAGAAAGGCAAGCTCGCCTGCCCGAAATGCAAGAGTAAAAAAGTGGAGCAGCGGCTGCAAGCATTTTATGCAGTGACTTCAAAAAAGGCTTAGCAGTAGCGGTAAGCGGGATAGCGCAGTGCGGCAGAGCCACAACCAAAAGCAACTGTCATTCTGAGCGAGCGTAGCAAGCGAAGAATCCATGCATTTGTATTTTTAAGCGAAATACAGGGATTCTTCGCTCCGCTCAGAATGACAAGGTCCAAAAGCTCTAAGAAAACAAGAAATTATGCCCTTGCATTGCAGACTCCGGCACGTTGGGGCCTGCGGCCTTCACATAAGGGTTGAGAGAAAAGCTCTAGAGTTTCCAAGGACGGGAAACTTTGATGAGCTACGCACTTTATTCTTACTATAAGATATTTAACCTTGTCGGAAACCCTTCTGGATGGTTACGATGATATGTAAGAGTAAATTTCGGGGAGCGCTGCTACTTTTAAACCTCTACTTGCGGGGCATCTCAGAACCTCTACCACGCGCAGCTCCGCCTTTCGCAAGTTTACCGTGGGTTGCATGATTGAGGCGAAAAATCGGAGGAAAGCAAGAAATGGAACTGAAAGAACAAGTCGGATTTACAGCCGGCGAAGTGTGGCATCAGCTTTCTGCGGGTGGCCCGCAGACTTTGGCCCAGCTTAAAAAGAAATTGAACAGCAAGGGTGATGTGGTGAACTTTGCCCTCGGGTGGCTGGCCCGGGAGGACAAGGTGGAAATATTCGTGGAAAAGAAGAATTTCCGCGTGCAGCTCAAGTAACAACGCTCTGAGCCACATCATGAGCTCCCGCTTGCGCGGGGTGACACCCGACGTCATCCCCGCACAAGAGGGAATCGAGGGTTTTTATGCCCTGTGGCGAGCCACAAGGCTCATGGCGTCTTCGCGCAGGACCGCCTTCGATTCCTTGAAAGGACATTGTGGGTGAGCTCTTCAGCATCCCCACGCACTGCCTGGAAACTATACTCCGGCTTTTGCCGACGCGCCTTTTTCAATAGGGGCGTCCACAAGGTTACCCCATTCGGTCCAGCTTCCATCGTAGTTGCGCACTTGCTCAAAGCCCAGGAGATATTTGAGAACAAACCAGGTGTGTGAGCTGCGCTCGCCGATCCGGCAATAGGCCACTGCGTCCCGACCGGGACGAACACCCTCTGCACCCAACAATTTCACCAGCTCATCGTAGGGCTTGAAGGTGCCATCTTCGTTGGCCGCCCTGGACCAAGGAAAGCTGATGGCACCCGGAATGTGCCCACCGCGTTGCGCGGTTTCCGTCATTCCCGCCGGCGCGATCACCTTGCCGGTGAACTCGTCCGGGGAACGCACATCCACCAGATAAGCATTCCTGTTCGTCAGAATCCCAAAGATCAAATCTCTGCGCGCGCGAATGCTTTCATTGGGAGCCTCAGCTTTATATTGGGTTGGGGCAAAGCTGGGAGCCTCTGTGGTAAAGGGACGCCCTTCGAGCTCCCACTTCTTTCGCCCGCCGTTCATCAGTCGCACGTCCTTATGCCCAAAATACTTGAGTTGCCACAGCGCATAGGCGGCAAACCAGTTGTTGTTGTCACCGTAAAGAACCACAATCGTGTCTTTCCCAATGCCGGACCGGCTCATCAACTCCTCGAACTGCTGCTTGCCTAAAAGGTCGCGGCGAACGTTGTCCTGAAGCTGCGACGTCCAGTTCCAGCCGGCTGCGTTCTTGATGTGGCCCTTTTCATAGGCGGTAGTATCTACATCCACTTCCACCAGGCGCACGCCGGGATCGTCCAGATGCTCCGAAACCCACTGGGTGCTCACTAATGCCTCAGGGTGTTTATAGTCACTCATCTTTAAAAATCCTCCTTATTGAAATAGCAAATATTCCAAGTTGATTGTAAATAAATAGAAAAAAGGCGGATGGCGTCAACAACAACAGATGGAGGTGTGGGCTGAACTCGCGGGAGACCCCATGGGTTGGAATGAGAGTTTACGCATATTCCACTTTAAACTCTACCATAGCGGGTCTTCGCTTCGCAAGGGACGCATTTGCCTCATCAGGGTCGCGTCAAAGTTGCGTCGGTATGGAGTGCGGGAGCTTGCTCCCGTTTTCGATCCGGAAGCTTGCTTCCGGCTCCTGGCGCTTCTACATTATTCCGAGCCGAAATCATGTCCTCAAGCGGCTTCGCCGCCTGACTTGCGGAAAGGCTCGGCCTTTCCCAACCCCAGCCTTTTCTACCTTGCCGCGGGATAACGCAGATTTCGCGCTTTTCGAAGTCTGTCACTTCGGCAGGGATTGAGAGAGAAGCCGCAGAGTTCCAAAAGATGGGAAATTCCGTGTTGCGTTATTCGCGCGTAAATTTAGCCCGCGAAGAGCCTGCAATCTATCGCCGCAGATAGGCATCGGACTTATTTAAAAAGTCCTCGCGCGGCGGATTAAAAATGTCAAAGACAACCGAATCCGCAAGAGCCTCCACTTTGTGGGGAACCTCCGAAGGGATACACACGACGCCATTCCTTTCCACCCGGAACTCGCGCTCGCCCAGCCAGAACCTGAGCTGGCCTTCCTCGACAAAGGACATCTGTTCGTGCACGTGGTGGTGAAGCGGCACAACGCACCCTTTCTTCATTCGCAGCCGCACCATCATGAGATTATTGCCCACGACAATCTGGCGAGCGAGGAGCGGGTTCATCTCCTCCACTTCGGCTTCCTCCCAATTGATGTGTTTCATACCATCAACTCTCCTTCCTGTGATTCGTCATCCTTCCGCCCGTCGTTGCAGCTCGCTTCATTTTCTCACAAGAGCTCCGCCGAGATGACGAATAAGAAATTAGAGCGATTGCGAGGCGTATCATCCTGTCCCGGTGTCGTGGAGATCGGCATGGGCCATGGCGAGAGCCTTCGTCTCCGACGGTCTGCTTTGCCTGAGAA
Organism: Terriglobia bacterium; assembly: GCA_030040455.1. Taxonomy (GTDB): domain Bacteria; phylum Acidobacteriota; class Terriglobia; order UBA7540; family UBA7540; genus RH2-MAG17b. The sequence continues at coordinate 5,144 of JASHTR010000080.1, forward strand.
AAGCGAGCCATCGAATGACACGGCGATCACCAATTCGTGTAGGAGCCATCGGGGCGGTGAAGCATCGGAATGGGCCGGTACCGCTCCGTGATTTCTGCGGCCAGTTGCAGCGGCCTTACGTCAAGCGTCACGCCGAGTCCTGGCCGCTGGTTGGGCCACATTTTGCCATTTCGAAAATCGTAGTTTTCGGGCAGGTGGGGATACTCGCGCAGGTTGCCGTGGCTCGTTTCCATCATCACCGGCCCGGAAAAAACGCTGAGGGCGTGCACCAAGGCGGCCTCGGAAACCGGCCCGGTGAAATGCGGGATCAGCCCCACGTAATGCGTTTCGCATAGGGCCGCGATCTTCATGTATTCCGTCAGCCCGCCCGCGTTGGGCAGCGTGACGCGAGAATAGTCGATGAGCTGCTGCTCGACGAGATCACAGATGTCCCATCGCGCTCCGAACTGCTCCCCCACAGCAATCGGCACCTTCACGTGCGCTCGCAACTGACGGTACACGTCGGGATATTCGGAGCGAACCAAGTCCTCCGCAAAATACGGCTCGAGGTCTTCAATCAAAGTGCTCAGCCGAACGGCGTCTGGAAAATCCAGGCGTGTGTGATAGTCAAGGGACCAGTCTCCGTCCGGTCCAACACCTTCCCGGATTTCCTTGCACTGCTCGTAAGTTTTCCGGACCATGACGTGTGAGTTGAACGGCTGCCCCCGCGGAGGGTCGGCAATCGCGGTGCGGAACGCCCGATACCCCTCTTCCATGCAAGCCCGAGCTGCCTCTGTGTAGTTGCCCTTGACAGGAAACCCAGTGGAATAGCACTCGATGTGGTCTCTCCCGCACCCCCCCAGTAGCTCATAGACGGGCACGCCCAGCGCTTTGCCTTTGATATCCCAAAGCGCCAGATCAATGGCGCCGAGCGCGTCCAGCTTCTCGCGGCCAGCGGGGTAAAAGTAGCCGCGATACATCGTTTGCCAGAGACGATCGGTGTGGAACGGGTTCTCGCCAACGATCATGGCACCGCACTGGCGGACCATGTCGAGGGATCCGCCTTCCCCGACACCCGTGATCCCTTGGTCTGTCTCCACCGTCACAATATGGGCGCTCTGATTGAACGTGGTCGAAGAAAGCGGATTATGGTAGAAGCGGACGCGCGTGATTTTCAGCTTGGGTGGCGTCTTCAGTGTTTCGCTCCGCGCCTCGGCGGCCAGGGCAGCGGGACCCCCAATCCCTGCCGCCTTAAGAAATGAGCGTCGCTCCATAAGCATCCCTCGCGGTTTGAAAGTCCGGGCAAAGCAAGCCGCCGCCCGCTTCAGACGTAACTCTGAACGTTATTGCAGAATAGCTCAAAATTCAAGCGCTCTACGCCTTGGTGGATTGCTGAAAAACTCCGCAAGCGGTCAACCTGAGGAGCCGAAGGCTGTCCTGAGGGACAGCGAGCTGGGGATATCCGGTTTTGCCTGGCTTTCTGAATATTGAGGATGCTTCGCTGCATACATGCATGACACGCGGAGAGTTTTTTAGCAACCCGGCCGGAGGAAAAACTGTCTCACGAGTCTCAACGGTCTCCACCGCCTGAGCGACGAGGACTAGGATGAAATGAGACGAACGGAGCGGGGACGACGTTTGTGAATCGGGAGGCAGCCGTGGACGTGCGAGTTTCCAAAGAAATTTTTATAGCGGCAACCACGGATTTTAATTTGCATCTAAATTAGTGTAGTGGATATTATAACCACTACAGAAGGCGAATCAATCGCCAGCTTTTAAATCCGATGCAGCTTGGAGAGGGGCGAGCATCGAAGCAAGGCGTATGGCTTTTATTCGCAAACGGGGTAATGCCTATTATCTGGTGCATAACATCCGGCGCGATGGCCGTGTGCTGCAGCTTCATCTCGCTTGCCTCGGCCGCCGTCCGCTCATCAATGAGGACGTGATTCAGGGAGTCAAAGCCAAGCATCCTTTCGTTCGCGTCGATTGGGATGGCTTAAAAGAAAAGGCGTCACGCGAGTTCGTGAAGCCGATTGAAAATGATTCGGAATTTCTGCGCCAGCTCATCACGCAAGTCAGGAATTGCCATCTGAATATTGCGGATCTGCAATTGCCGTGGTTTGAGATCATTCGTGAGCGTGAATTAAAAACTCAGCTTCTCACCGAGCTCAAGCTCTTGCGGGGCACCCTCGATGTGAAATTGCACTCCTCTCGCCGGAGCGGATATTTGAGTCTCGGGGAGAAGCCTTATTGAGGCCGGCCTATGATCCCAAGTCAAAATCAAACTTTTTTAGACCCTACACTTCGGAGCCCCGAGATTCGGGACTTTGAGAACGCCTTGCGCAGGCGGGTCGTGGGGCAGGATCGCGCCGTACGCCAGCTTGCGCGGGCGTACCAGGTCCACCTGGCGGGGATCAGCGCGCCGGGGCGTCCGATTATCAATTTGCTCTTACTCGGTCCTACCGGATCGGGCAAGACGCGCCTCGTGGAGGCAGCGGCGGAAGTGCTCTTCGGCACGCCCAATGCCATGTTAAAGATTGACTGCGCGGAGTTTCAGCATAGCCACGAAATCGCAAAGCTCATTGGCTCTCCGCCCGGATATCTGGGCCACCGTGAAACGCAGCCGCTGATTACTCAGGAGGCCCTGGAAGAACACTACACCGACACGCGAAAGCTCTCTTTGGTGCTCTTCGACGAAATCGAGAAGGCGAGCGACGCGCTCTGGCAGCTCCTGCTCGGCATTCTGGATAAGGCCACGATGACCCTCGGAGACAACCGTCACGTGGATTTTTCAAAGTCGATGATCTTTATGACTTCTAATCTGGGCTCGCAGGAAATGACGAAGCTGATGATCGGAGGAATGGGGTTTTCAGCCGGAATCGAGGAAGACGATCCTGACCTTGACCAGAAGATCTACCGCGCTGCAAGCGCGGCAGCACGGCACAAGTTTGCGCCGGAGTTTATGAACCGGATTGACCGGGTCATCGTCTTCCGGACACTTCAGCCGGAGCATTTGACTAAGATTCTGGATATCGAGCTGGAACGGGTGCAGGAACGTGTGGTTTCCTCGACGGGCGACAAAAAGTTTGTGTTTGTTTGCACCGAGGCCGCGCGGAACTTCCTTCTGCGCGAAGGAACGGACGCGAAGTTCGGCGCTCGTCACTTGAAGCGCGCGATTGAGCGCCACGTAGTGTTCCCGCTCTCAAACCTCATCGCCACCGGTCAAATCACGCTGGGCGACTTTATCACGGTTGATTACGAGCCCATGATTAACCGGCTCACCTTTCTGAAACAGGAGCAGGGCGCCCTGGTCGGTCCGCCCGAAGAGCCGAGCCGGGAGATGGCGCTCGCGCCAGTCTCTTGCGGGACAGCGGCGTCGGCGGGCGCGCTGGTGAGACGCGCTCCGCAGGGTTAGCGAGGCCGTAGCTGCTCTGGCGAGGTGGAATGGTTTCCTTGGAGAACACAGATAACAAGAGAAGATAGGGAGGCTACTCAGCGGAAAAGGGAGTCAAACTTTTTCTTAATGTCTTCCGGCCTCGAAGAAGCAGCCGGGGCAGGGCGTGAATCGTTCAGGCGAGGCCGAAAATAATCGCAGTAGTTGGAAGCTTCCTTATCACGAACCCATTCCGCCTGAGTCTCAGTGCATTGGTTGTGTTTTGAGGGGTCGTAAAATTCGCAATTACGGCAGCAATGGACATCCGCGCCGCAACGCGCGCATTCATCCCCCCGGCTGACCTTCTCACCGGAAGCCACTTCAATGGATGCGCCGCACTTCCAGCATTGGAACATCATGGCAGCCGTCCGGCGTATTCCGCCGAGCTCTCAGCACTCAGCCATCAGCAAAGGAGCTTTCGCACTCCGACTTTCTCTACTGATGGCTGTGAGCTATACACAAC
>JASHTR010000081.1 GCA_030040455.1 Terriglobia bacterium
CTCCCGGACGTTCAGAGGCACATCGGGTTTGAGCCGGCTGCTTCTTTGCAGCAAGCACTGGAAATGGCCTTTTCAATGGCTGGACGGAACGCCAAGGCAGTAGTTCTCCGGCAGGGCGGTCACGTGCTCCCCATCGCCGTCAGCGCCCAAAAACCTTTATCCACTTCGGGCGCGATCTCCTGACTTATGCCCGCCCTTGACCCCTTCCCTCCTTTACCCGAGGTTTCCCGGAAGGGTCGATTTCACCTTCGCCATCTGCGCTGGTTAATTTGTGCCCTTCTGCTTTTTGCCTCCACTAAGAATTACATTGACCGCGAAGCGCTTTCTGTCCTCAAGCCCCATCTCCAGGGCGTGCTGCATTGGTCGGAAAGCGACTATGGCTGGATCATCTTCGCGTTCGAGCTGGCCTATGCAGGAATGATGATCGTGTTTGGCAAGATCATCGACTGGCTGGGCACGCGCGCCGGCTTCGCCCTCTCGATGGTCTGGTGGTCCGTCGCCTCGATGGCCCATGCCTTTGCAAGCAGCGCCTTTTCGTTCGGCGTCGCCCGGTTTTTTCTGGGCGCGGGCGAAGCCGGCAATTTTCCGGCATCCATCAAGGCGGTGGCGGAATGGTTCCCGGAAAAAGAACGGGCGCTCGCTACCGGGATTTTCAACGCCGGAACAAATATCGGAGCGGTTCTCGCGCCGCCCATTGTCGTCTGGCTCACGCTCCGATGGAGCTGGCGCGAGGCGTTCGTCTTTACGGGAAGTTTAGGGTTTATCTGGCTCGCCTTCTGGATATGGATTTATCAGGTTCCTCGGCAACACCCTTGGGCGACAGCGGAGGAGATTCGGTATATTGAAAGCGGATCCGGCGAAGCAAAGGCTCCCCGCATTTCCTGGCGAAAGCTTTTGGGATACCGGGAGGCGTGGGGGTTCATCCTGGGAAAGTTCATGACCGACCCCATCTGGTGGTTCTACGTCTTCTGGCTACCTTCCTACCTGGCGCAGGCGCGCGGATTCACGCTCGAAGAGATTGGCTATTTCGCCTGGATTCCTTTTCTTGCCGCGGATATTGGAAGCGTGCTGGGCGGATGGTTTTCCGGGTTTCTGATCGGGCGTGGCTGGTCCGTGAATGGCGGGCGAAAGGTCACCATGCTCATTTGCGCGCTCTCCATGCCCTCGGGTATTGCCGCCGTCTTCGCGGGTAACGTCTGGCTTGCGCTGGCGTTGATTTCGGTTTCAACGTCGGCGCATCAGGGTTGGTCTGCAAATCTATTTACACTCGCCTCCGATATGTTCCCCAAGAAAGACGTGGCGACTGTGGTGGGGCTGGGCGGCGCTGGCGGGGCAATCGGCGGGATGATCATTGCGCCTTTAGCAGGCTATACCTTGCAATACCTTCATTCTTATGTCCCTCTCTTCATGATCTGCGGCGTCATGCACCCGTTGGCCATCCTCATGGTGCAATTAGTCATCCCTAAAGTACGCCGAGTGCCGGAACTCGAAACGGCATAGGGACAAATTCTTGTAGCGCAGCGTTCGTTATTTGGCGCTACCCGCTTTTTCGTGGAAAAGCCGCATCGGGGTCAGACGACGGACCCCGCGCTACAGGCTGCAAGAATGTCCCTTCCTCCAGCTCTTTGAATGCCTCCCGCAGTTGCTCCTGCGTGTTCATCACAATCGGGCCGTACCAGGCTACCGGCTCGTGCAGTGGCTTTCCGGAGATCAGAAGAAACCGGATGCCGTCTTCGCCAGCCTGCACTTCGAGTTCATCGCCGCGGTCAAACAGCACCAGAGAGCGGTTCTCCACTTGTGAGGGAGGGGCCGTATCCAACCACCCGACGGGTTCGGTGGGCACCGCAAGGGGACCCGAGGCGTTGCAGAACTTCCCGCTTCCCGCAAACACATACGCGAACGCGTGGCGCGTGGTCTCAACCGGAAGCGTCTTCCGCCTCCCGGAAGGCACGGATACATCCAGGTAAATAGGGTCCGCGGCAACGCCCTCCACGGGTCCCTTCATCCCCCAGAAGCTTCCGCACACGACCCGAACGTGTGTTCCGTCGTCATCTTTAAGCTCCGGAATCTCGGGCGCTTTGACCTCCTGATAACGTGGGGGCGTCATTTTAAGCGATGAGGGCAGATTGCCCCATAACTGGAATCCGTGCATGCGTCCCGACTGATCGCCTTTGGGCATCTCCTGATGAATGATCCCACTTCCTGCCGTCATCCACTGGACGTCACCGGGGCCAATCGCTCCGTTGTTGCCAATGCTATCACCATGTTCCACCCTCCCCGCAAGAACGTAGGTGATGGTTTCGATCCCACGGTGGGGATGCCAGGGAAAACCGGCCAGATAGTCTTCAGGAACGTCGTTTCGAAAGTCGTCGAGAAGCAGGAAGGGGTCGAAATCGGACGTATTGCCGAAGCCGAATGCGCGGCGCAGGTGCACCCCTGCACCTTCCAGAGTGGGCTTGGATTTGATGAGCCGCCGAACCGGTCTGAGAGACATTGTAATCCTCCTGTGGATATGATCGCTCTCTACGACAATTTGGCTCTGCCATCCGCAAAGAGCCGGCTGCGGCGCAATGGCGTCTCAGCTGAATTCGATTATTTAAGCACCCTACGGAACGCCCGTCGCAGCCTCTGAGGCGAGTCTATCTCGTTTCACACCGTGGGGCAACGGCAGAAGCCCCGAACCAGCCGTTACGGCGGACCGGCTTCGGAGTGCGGCGGCTTGCGGCCGCTTTCTGCCCCCGAGCTTGCTCGCGGCGCACTGTGACAATCCACTGCCGGTAAGCTCGCCTTACGAAAAGCGGTAGCAAGCCACTGCATTCCAAGGCGCTATACCCCTCTCATGCTTTCCCTTTAACTTGCCGATATTCGGAAATGGCGGAGTTTTAGGCCCTAGAGACGGGCGACGTAATGGCGCGAGACAGACGACCACCAGAGATTCGAGAGGCCGGATTTACTGTGGTCGAAATCCTCGTGACCCTCCTGGTTATAACTGTTGTTACTGCGGTTGCAGCCACGATCATGACCAACGTCCTCCCCACAGTGCATGCGGACTCTTCTTTGGAGCTGGTGGAGACCGAGCTTCACCAGGCAAGGGAGGCAGCGATGGACCAACGGCGCACTTTCGTTGTCACTTTCCAGGGCACAAACGAAATCACGGTGCAGCGAATCGAGCTGAGCGGAAGCCTGACGCTCATCGCCAATTACTTTCTTGGCCAAGACGTGAATTACACGCTCATTCCTACTGTCCCGGACACGCCGGATGGGTTTGGAAACTCGCTGGCGGTGAACTTCTCAGGGAGTGATGCCTTCGAGTTCCTGGGTGATGGAACGGCAGTAAACGCGAGTGGACAGTTAGTGGATGGCACGGTGTTTATGGCGATTTCGGGCAACCCGATCACAGCGCGTGCGGTGACAGTGATGGGAGCCACGGGCGAGATCAAAGGGTACAGCTATAACGGATCGACATGGAACTGAAAAAGACAGTGGTTTGCGGTCAGTGGTTCGTAGGTAGCGCAGCGTTCGTAGCTGCTTTTCCAATTTCTCCTGAGTAGTGGGCTTCTCTTTGAACCAAAAGTCCCACGACGAATTCAAAATACGAATTCGTCGTGGCTACCACGGAAGAAATCCTGAAAGGCCTCAGGGCCAAAAGGCGGACCCTGCGTTACAGCTCGTCAGGAACAGTGAATATGAAGAACGTGACTCCAAAGAGCGAGAACGGATTCACCCTGGTCGAAGTCATGGTTGCGGGGCTGATTCTGACGGTTGGACTACTGGGACTTGCTTACGCTTATGGCCAGGGGATGGCCATGGTGATGTCCAGCCAGCAGGATGCTATCGCCCGGCAGAAAGCGCGTGAAGCGATGGAGGACGTGCTGACGGCACGCAACAATGACACGCTCACCTGGAGCCAGATTAACAACGTCAGCAACGGCGGCGTGTTTTTGGATGGCCCCCAGCCTCTCACCACGCCCGGCCCCGACGGCATGGTGGATACTGCGGACGACGGCTCCATCGAGACCATTGTTTTGCCGGGGTCCGATGGCAGCCTTGCGGATGGAACGAGTGTTTCGCTCGGAGGGTATACACGTCAGATCCAGATCACAACTCTCAGCAGCGTTTTGAAGCAGATTACCGTCACGATCACTTACGTTACCCCGCCGGGCATCACTCAAACCTATCAATTGAACTGCTATGTGTCACCGTATATCTAGTGACAACATTTCTGATAGCGGCGCTGGAAGCTGCCCTCGAGCGGTACTGCCCCCAGGGCCGAAGATCTCCGGCGAGGACACCGGCGCTATAACTAAGAACCCTCCGCCTCATTTCAACGCCCGGGGTCTCGCCTTGGTAGAAACAATACTGGCCATGGCCATTGCTGTGCTCTTACTGGGCTCGGCATTCCACTTTTTTGACGACCTTGAAAGCATGACGGAAAGCGTCTCCGTGATGTCCGAAGTGAATGAGAGCCTTCGCTCCTCTGCCGACCTCATCACCCGCGACCTCTATGCCGCGGGAACCTCGATCCCCACCGGCGGGATTGCCATCCCCAGCGGGACTGGCTCAGAGCAAGTGACGAGGCCCGGGCCGGGCAGCACGTACTTTCCGGCCACCAACGGAGTGCTTTCGGTGATCACTCCGGGATATCAGCTAAGCGGAACGATTGACGGCACAACGTCCGACGAGATCACGGTGATCATGGTGGACCAAAACTGGGTGGGCATGTCCCCCCTCGAAATCAGCAGTATCACTTCTTCCTCATCCTCGGGCTATACCGTAAACGTGACGATTCCATCGTCCTGCACGGAAAACTGCACGATCGCCTCGGGGGGATCCTACAACGTGAATGTGGGCGATCTTCTGATGTTCTCTAATCCCAACGGTCCGTCCGCACTGGGCATGGTGACGTCAGTGGATACAACTTCCAACATCATTTATTTGGCAGCGGATCCGCTAAATCTGGACCAGGTGTGCGCGGCCTCGGGATGCGCGGGAAGCATTGACAGTATCGCGGAGGGCGGCGTGTATCCGAACGGCATGACGCTGACCAAGATCGACATGATCACTTATTACCTGGACAACTCAAATCCAGCTCATCCGTACACGCTGATGAGGGAAGTCGGTGACTCGACGCCCACCGCCGTGGCCTATGGAATCAATTGTCTCCAGTTCACCTTCGATCTTTCAACCGGAGGCTCGGGCTCGACGAATCTTACAAGCCCCGCCAACCCTAACCAGATCAGCATGGTCAATCTTTTGATTTCTGGCATTTCAGACCGTGCTTTGCGGAGGAGCCAAAAGTATTACAGCACCAGCGCCACCACTTCGGTGACCATTCGCAACCTGGAATATGTGAACCAGTTTCCATAAGGATCGCATAGCGGAGAGCGCATACGGATCTATTCGATATGCTCTACGCGCTTAGGAGGAGAATGCCATGCCAGAAGAGAAAAACCCGTCCGGGATCGCATTGATCGTGACCCTCCTGACGCTCACCGTCTTCTCGCTTATGGCGGTCGGCTTTTTCTACATGGTCGTAGGCGAACAGAAAACCTCGACCAGCGGTGGCGATAATACCGTGGCTTTTTACGGTGCCGAGGGAGCTCTCGAAAACATGAGCGCGCAGATCGCCACGCTCTTCTCACATAATGCATCCCCCACGCCCGCCGAGATCAGCGCTCTGGACAGCTCGCCGCCTACAATCCCCAACGTCACTTATGCACCCACCAGCACGCAATATCCCGATGGCGGTTATTACATTCAGTACACATCCAACGGCAGCGGAGGAATCCAATCGACCTCAGGCGTTATCGGGGGGACGGGACCGCTCGCCGGCCTGGAGGGCGTGATCACTCCCTTAACGCTCACCGCCGTCGCCGAAGGTCCGGACAATACGGAAGTAGATCTTGTCCGGCAAGTGCAGGAAGTGGCAGTACCCGTATTCGAGTTCGGCATCTTTTCAAACAACGACCTCTCATTTTTTGCCGGTCCTGACTTCGATTTCGGTGGTCGCGTTGCTACCAATGGCAATTTATACCTGGCGGAAGGCTCTGGCAGCACGTTGACGCTTCCTGCCAAAGTCACGGCTTATGAGAACGTAATCCGGACGCAGCTTTCGAACGGTTACTCCACATCTTCGGCCTACCCGGGCACGGTGGACATTGTCACCACCCCAGATAATTACCGGGCGATGGCCCAGGATGAGGGCAGCGTGACGGGGGGTCCGGACAGCTCGGCGAATCCTAACTGGAGCACGATTTCCCTGACTGATTATGATGGAAACATCCTCACCGCGGCGACGGGCGCGAAACAGCTCAACATGGCCATCGCTTTCCAAGGTACGGCGCCCATCTCAATCATCGAGCGGGCTGAGTCAAGCGATTCCTCGCTGCTGGCCCAGGCGCGTCTGGAAAATCAGGCGAGCCTGCGGATACTGCTGTCTGACAGCTCAAATGACTTGCCGGATGGCACGGCCGCCGTTCCGCTCGACGGCACGCTGAATAGTTCGGGAAACTCATACGGCTATACGGTGGATTCCTGCAACGCGCCATTGGCCATTTCGCCCGGACCCGTGCAATCCCCGCCGAACAACAATGCGGAGCAGGATAACGATTTCCTCACCCCGGCCGGCAGCCCCTTGATTGGCGGATGGATTGAGATTGACATGCAGACGAGCTCCGGCACGTGGCAGAACGTGACGATGGAAGTCTTGAATCAAGGCATCACGGCTACGAAGGGCTCGAGCTGCACGAATCTTCCGGTGATCCATCTCGAGGAATTGAATCAATATAAATGTAATGGGAGCTCTACCACCTGCACGTCCCGCTCGGCGGGCAGCACGAATCCCAACGATTATGTCCCCATCAATTTCTATGACACGCGCGAGGGAAACCTGCGCGACGTCAACGACGGAACCATCCATCTGGGGGGGGTGATGAATGTTATTGAGCTGGACGTTGGCAATCTGCAGAAGTGGTTTGAGAACAATTCAACAGGGCAGCAAGCGCTCAATAATGACGGCTATATTGTTTATTTCTCGGACCGCCGTGGGAACTATGATCCCGCCGCCACAGCTACCAACGGCGAAACGGGGATGTATGGCAATGAAGATATCATCAATCCATCGTCTTCAACCGGCGCGCCCGACGGCGTAATGGAATCCCCCGAAGACGTAGACGGACCGAACGCCGACACCTCCAACTGGGCGAGCGACACGTTTGACACCTATGGCGCGACACCCTCGTGCTGGTCTTCCTCTTCACCCGACTATCCCTGCTCCAGCTCGTGGCAGAGCCTTCTGAATAGCACCATCAGCAATCCTCCCGGCAACGCCACCACCGTGACGGTCACGGCCGGTGAGGCGGAAAAGAACGCCGTCATCTTCTTCCGCCACTCCCTGCGCTTGGTCGATGGAACGCTGGGCAATCTGCCGCCCTTGACCACCGCGAATTGCTCCGTCACGCGAGGGGCCAGCGGCTCGGGTGGATTTACCGTGGCTTCTGAAAATCCCGTCTATATTCTCGGCGACTACAATGCCGACAGCGCCGGTGGTTCCAATTTTAACGATCAGACGAAAGCCTGCCACGTTCCCGCGGCGGTGATGGGTGACGCTGTCACGCTGCTTTCTACGAGCTGGACCGATTCTGAAAGCTTTACCTCGCCCACGCTCTCGAGTGACCGCGCGGCTTCGGAAACGTATTACCGCGCGGCCATTATGGGCGGCACAACCGTGCCTTTCACGCAACCGACCGGTTACACCACCTATCAGGATTTTGGTACCGACGGCGGAGTGCACAACTTCCTGCGGATGCTCGAAAGCTGGAGCGGCGAGACCCTTTACTACAAGGGTTCGATCGCGGATTTCTACTATTCCCTCCAGGCAACCGGGGTCTTTAAGGATGGGCTTGTGAATAGCGTCTACAGTCCTCCTACGCGCGGTTACAGCTTTGACGCGGACTTCGAGGATATCTCGACGCTGCCTCCTGGAACCCCGCGCTTTTCCGACGTGAACGCCCTTGGCTTCCAGCAGGTGCTCCTGCCACCGAGCAGCAGCGGGCAGTAGACTGGATTTCCGACCCCTTTGCTGTCATCCCTGATCGTTCCAAGAGCCGCGGACTCGAAACCGCCCTATGGAGCGCGGCAGCCACACGGCCGCTTTCGCGCGCACAGAAAAAAGGGACACCGCCCCTCCAAGCGCCGGTGTCCCCCATCGGTGATTTTCGTCATTGGGGACAGCACCACGATCAGGGCAGGCGTAGCAGCCGGCGAGCGTTGCCATATAGAATCTGCTCCCGGTCGCTATCACGAATCCGGGCATTAAGAATCTTCTCGACCCCTGCGCCGGCGTGCTGAAGGGGCACGCCGCTGCCGAAAAGCAGTTGCTGGCTTCCGCACTCCTCGACGAGCTTTGCGATTGCGTGGAACCCCTGGATGCAGGATGTTTCCAGGTGAACCGACGGATATCGGAGCAGCAATGAGACCCCCGCTTTTAATTCGTGAAAGTAATTCAGCCCGGCAAGTATCCAGGGCGTCCGAGGATGCCGCTCAACGAGTGCGACCATCCAGCCCAACTCCATTGCCGGCACCCCCCAATTCATCATCACCCGCAAGGGCAGGAGGATGGGCTGCCCGCGCGTCGCGGCTTCCTCACAGGCCCGGTCAATAAATCGTTCGTAGAGCGGGTGGTAACTGTGATGCTGAGGATAAAGCCGAAAGCCGAGGAACCCACGGGCTCGAAGGCGTTCGAAATCGAGGTCCTGACGCAATCGTTGATGGCTCAGATCGAGCGGACCCAGACAAGCAAAGCCGATCAACTCCTTCGGAAACCGCTCGACGGCGCTCAGCGTCTCCTCATTACCGTCCATCCAGCTCACAAAGAGGCTCCGCGTAGAGCAGATGGCCGCGCTCTCAATTCCCGCTGAATCGAGCACCCGAACCACTTCCTGGGGCGAAGAAGCGTCCACCGGCCAGTAGGGCCATTTGCCAATGTAGGCATGGATGTCCAGGATCACGCTTGAAACCCCATGAGCTGAAGAATGTTACCTCCCATGACCTGCGCCCTTTCTTGCGGACTGAGGCGAGTCTGCACAATCTTTGCGCGTTGGACGTAAGGATCGAGCAGCGGCATGTCCGTCCCGAAGATGATTTTGGAGGCTCCAAGCGCTCCCACCGCAGCTTCCACAAAGCCAGCGTCGATCGTCGAGCTGGCTGTCTCAAGGTAAAGATTCGGATGCCGCCCGGCGGTCATAATGGCCCGATTCCAATCGCCTTTCGCATACGGCTGGCCTCCCGCGTGCGCCATCATGAGTTTCACTTCCGGCACCGCCGCCATGAGGTACTCACACTCATCCGGCGTGGTGTGGGAGAGAATCGGTATGTTATATTCCGCGCACTTTTCAAGAATGGGGATCATCGCGGGCTCGGCAATCGACGCCTCGGGGGTTGAATAGATCTTCAAGCCCCTCATCCCATAATCGTGCACGCATCGATCGATCTCATCGAGCGCCTCCCGGCCAAACCGCGTGGAATGCAGCGTGGCATAGCCGAGGATGCGGTCGGGAAAGCGACGCATTTCCTCATAAAGCAGCCGGTTGCCTTCATGCATGTCATAAAACAGAGCGGTCAAATCAGTGCAACAGATTTTGTCGAACCCGAGCCGGTCTGCCGCCTCGACCAGAAAATCTGCGCCCACGTCGATTTGCAGCCTGGCGCTCTTGCCTATATGAACGTGCGCGTCAACAATCACGGAATGTCCTCCAGAGCATTCAAGGCAACTTTGGAGACGCTCTTGTGGCCGTGAGACTGATCGAAAGCCCGATCCGCCATTAGCGGTCACCAGGAAAAACTTCGCATTCAAAGGCTATCTACTGAAAGCCCGATGCTGGCCGCTTCAATATGCTTCTCCGTTGATCCGTTGCGGCTGGGGAGTTTTCTCGAGGCGCTCATTGCTTACTTCCACGCGCGCTTCCGCCTGTGACTGCTCAAGGGCCAGATAACGGCTCGGTGCCGCAATGCCGGTGTGGCTCCAGGCAGCGGCGGCGGCGTATGAGCCGGAAACGGCCTGCCCCGGTTGCAATGCCTGGTTAAAAACCACCACGCGATTGCCGCCTTCGGGGGTTTCGACGTTGCCCGCGGGGTGGGCCTGGGTTGGGTCGTAATAGATTGCGATTCCCAGCGGACCAAGGCCTGCACTCTGCTGGCCGGCGAGATCGAGGCGTCCCGGGGCATTATCCAGTTTTTCATCCGGCAGATCGCGAATGCCGGTTCCCACGACGTAGGCGTGCCCTGTCGCCATGCGTCGCGGCAAAACCACGAAGTTGCAGCGCACAAACCCTTCACCTGCATCAATGCTGTACCTGGCCCGGAGCTCAACCTCGTCTTCGCCGAGCGTCCATCGCTCCATGCGCGCCTCAACGATGGCGCGAATCGGCCCGTCCGCAACCACCCGATAGTGAGGAACTTCTTCCGCTGACGGTTTGTGCGCATAATCAGGCATGTTGAAGGGAGGCCGATAGATTTTCCCATCCCGTTTCAGAAACAGCCCGCCCAACCCCAACGTATCGCCGACATGGAAGATGTCTTTCCCAACCGCAAAATTCTTGTGCGCCGCGAGATATCCAACCAAGTCGTTGTATAATCCCACGTGACCCGCCCTGCGCGCTTGAACGTCGAGAAGAAAACCCCCGTAAGTTCGATACCCGATTAAGGCGGATTCCAGAGTAGCCGTTTGGCGATTGTAGCCGTATGCGTGGCTGGCGTGAGCTTCTTTAGGATACGTGATGGCGCCAGAGAGGGTCGTGGAGTAATAGATCTCCACCTCTCGACTCTCGCCCGGACCCAGCGCGATGGGGAACTCGAATTCATCCGGCTCGCCGTCACCGTCCAAGTCGTCTGCCTGGCTGGGGATTACTGTGGCGGGAAAACCTGAGCCGGGTGGATTCACCTCTATTACAATCGCGAGTGTTCCGGGAAAGCCCGGAGCAATCCGGCGGGTTGCAACCACCGGCAACGTCACCAACGTCCGAACAGGATTCTGGCCGGGATTTGTAACCTCGAGATCCAGCCGTTGCGCAAAATTCGGCAACGCCCAATCTCCGGAGGCGTCTGCCCCGGCCCATAAAAGGCTTGCCAGTAAGCTAAAGCCTACAACCCAAGCCAGCCACTTCATGATTCTCACTCTCCAAAGGCTGCGGGAGGGCTGGGAGATTTCGGATGGTAAATCCAGATGTCCGTATCGCTCCCGAAGTAAATATTTCCGTCCGAGCCGATTGCCAACCCGCCCGAGGCTCGCCCCGCCGTCGCAGGGAAAAATTCCACTTTCGAGGTTGATGGGTCTATGTGCGCTAATTCCCCGCCCAGGACGCCCCAGAGCGTCCCGTCTTTGGCGGCTTTCAGACTTTCCAGCGGGACGGAACGGGGCTGGTCAAAATGGTAGATCGTCTTCAGGATGCGAGCCTCAGAATCATAGTCCATGAGTTGACCCTCCCGGACAAAGTAGGCGTGCCC
>JASHTR010000082.1 GCA_030040455.1 Terriglobia bacterium
GGTTTCAATGGGAAGGAAAATCATATCCTTATATTGCGACACCACGGCGGACTGCGCGCCGTCCGACTGGGTGGAAGGCATGCAGCCGAAGGGTTTCAAGCTCAACACCATATGGCAGAGGTCTTTGTTCGAATAGTAAATGTTCTTCGCCACTTCTAAATGACCTTCGCCGCCCCCTGCGCGCGAGTTGTAAAACGGATGGCCCAGGCGCTGCATTTCATACTGGTCCGTGAGGTGGTGCGCGACGCCGCCCAGCGCTTCCACGAGCTTGTGATATTCGCGCTTGAAGACAGCCTCGGCAAACGTGAGCTTGGCGAGCTTCTGTTTCGTGTCAAAACGGCTGCTGAAAACTTTCCCCAAGCTCCACTTGGACACGTGATTGGCGATGAGGTCGAGGCCGCCCTCATCCCTGATCTTCTGCTTGGCCTGGTGGATCATATACATAATCCAGGTGCCAATCGGTTCCACCAGCACCTGGGCGCCTTCCTTTTCGAGGAAACGGAACATGTTGAAGTTACCGTCGCCTTCCGTCGTCTGCGCCCAGAATTCGCCGGTGATTTTGACCAGAGGCTTCACGCGCGTGCGGTCCACCGGGATCGCGTTGAAGCGGTCACGGACTTCTTCGAGCGCCGCCGTATAATCGTCACCATAGAGTTGGTTGAGGAACTTGCCCGCAAACTGCGCGGTCCCGGCAAGCGGCGTCTTCTTCAGCCACGCGCCCAGCTTGCCTTCGAGCGTGTAGGGCTGCTTCCGCTGCATCACTTCCTGCAGCAGGTCCATGCACTCATCGAGCACGCGATCGGTTTCGCCTGGATTCACTTCGTAAGGCCGGATTTGGTAGGCCACATCATTCACCACGTCGCCGATATTGAGCGCATTGAGGATGCCGAGGAAGAAATCCGTATTCATTTCCAGCCCGGCAGCGGCTTCAGCCTGATTCAGGCCACCACCCTGCTGGAAAAGCAGCACGCGGAAGCCGTCAAAACCGGCATTGCGAAGCGCCAGGCGATATTCCGCCTCGTACATCCCAAAGCGGCAAGGGCCGCAGGCGCCGGCCGTAAAGAACACGTAGCGATCGATGATTTCCTGCTTGGTCAATCCCTTTTCTTCGAGGTTTTGAACGTATTCCACCAGGTTGCCGACAGTGAAATAAGTGGGGTTGCATTGTCCGTTGTTGCCATATTCTTTCCCCAGTTGAAAGGCCTTCTTGTTTGGGGAAGGCAGCGCTTCGCATTTGTAGCCCAGGCTTCCGAGCGCGCCGTGAACGAGCTTCTCGTGTTTCCAGGTGAGACCGCCGAACAAGATGGTTGTTTTATCCCTTTGCGAGCGGAGAAACAGGTTCTCCACGGGTCGATGAAAGCGCGCGGGCTGGCGTGTTTCAATGCCCGCCTCCTTTTCCAACTGACGCCGCGCCTCTTCCAGCCGCCGCTGGATCATCTCCTCTTTGGCGCCGATTTGAACTAGCCCGTTAACCTGCGGGGGGGGGGTAAAAGGCATTGTGCTCATCTCTCACCTCGTTTTCTTTAAGATCGAGCTTGAATAATCCGGCCGTTGCAGCTTCACTCGTGTTGCGTAACGAAAAAGGAGCCACGCCATCAGCGGCCTGTCACCCTGACCCGCTCGCTCCTCTTCGAACGGTATCTTCGCTCAGCGTCAGAGAATGACCCCGAACGGGATCAGCATGACTTCCAGGCGCTGAGATACGCTACGCACTTTAGTTACGCGACACTTAGGGGAACACTATTCACCCACGTTACTCTTACAACATACGCATTATTCGACGCCAACCGTGCAAAGCGAAATGATAGCCAGCGAATGGCGATTATCTTGCTCCCAAATGGGTTTCTCCGCATCCGTTGGCAGCCGGTTCCGGCAGTTTCAAAACCCGAGCGGAGAAAGCATCGCGCCGGGGCGGAAGAATCTGTGTGGAAACTCGCGTTGCACGTCATTCCGGGGAGTCGAAAGCGGTCCCGAGCTTGCGAAACAGCAATCTCACGCGAGCTCTCAAACCGCGCACAAACACTGCCAGATCGACCGAGCCTGGCGATGGCGGTTATGCGCACTACTTGAGGTTGTCAACTGAGTGCTGTTCTTGCGGACTAATGCGGATGGTTCCGTTGAAGGAAGTGACTTCAAGCGTAGCCGCACCCTCATTGTGGGTTCCAAATAGGGCGTTTCCGTAAGAAGAGACGGAAGGATGGTGGTGTTTTCGGCTGAACCGCGGGAACTGATTAATCAGCTTGCCATGGACCGACCGCGCTTTCAACTCAAAAGAAGCTGCGGGAGGGCAGAGAATATCAATGTCGCCGTTATAAGAAGACATGACGTATTCCGCGGCCGCTGCCGGATTGCCCTCGTATAAAATTCGCCCCGAAGTCGTCGTGGCGCGGATGCTGGGACTCGCAGGAGACATCAACTCCAGATTCCCGGTTACCGAAGAGGCCTCCACGTACCCTGCCGGGTGGATGATGCGGATTTCTCCGCCGATCGACCGGGCGATGACTTCCCCCGTCGTGTCAATGATGGTGATGCCGCCCCCAACGGATTCCACCCATGCGTCCCCGTGAATCCCTTCCACCCGGACAATGCCCTGCGAGTTTCGGATTTCCAAGCTCGAGCCCAAAGGGACGTCCAGTGTGTAATCCACGCTTGCCTGCGGCCCCTGAAGGGACGGATCCAACAGATGCGTGGCGAGACTCACCTTTTCGGCGTCGCCTTTTGCCGGGATCTGTTCGGTATCAATTTCAATACGAGGCGAGCCAATAAGATAGCCTGCATGGATTTGCGACTTATCCCAGCTTCTGACCAAAACGGTTCCATCCAGGTTGGTGATGCTAATCCGCGGCAAAGAGATAGTGTAGAAAATAGCTTCCTGGCGCACGGGTCCTGCGCACCAAGCGCTTGCCGGCACCAGCGTCACCAAGAGGAGAAACAGGATTTTTTCCTGGGAATCGCGGATCATTTGTTTAGCACTCAATCTTGGGAGCCCGCTCATTTCATCGTAAATTATAATCCAAGGCAGATTGGAGCAACTGGGCTTTTTGAATGTATGCCCTCGATAAATACTCACGCGTCAACTCATCTTGCGGCTCTTCTTGCATGATCGCCTGACACTCGTGAATCTCGTCGTCGAGAGAAGCCAGGCTTTTCTCATAAGTTGTCTTCAGGGAAGGCTCCAGCAGCGTCGAGTTGGCAGAGTAAGCGCCTTCCAGTTGCTGGATGGTCTGCTTCAGGCTTTGAAGGTCCTGCGGGCGCATGTAGCTTTGTTCGAAAACGGCCGCATGAATAACGTTGGGAGTCTCCACCCTGGGGTGCACGACAACCCCTGGAGCCTTGAACAAAATGATGACTGCAACCACCACAGCGGCGGCCGCCATCGGCATCGGACGCAGTAAAGAAGGCAGCGAGGGCAGGCGCCAGAAACCGTGGCGGGAACGGATGATTCCTTCCTCAACCAGGGCAAGTCGCACGTTCGCCCACACCTTCAATGGCGGGTCCTCCGGCATCAACTCGGCACTGGCGCTCCGAATAAGCTGAATGTCCGCCAGCATGCACTGGCAAAAACCACAGGCCGCCGCATGAGACAAAAGCTGCGGACGATCCTCTCCTTCAAGATAGGCAGAAATATCCTCCGCAAAGCGCGCACAGGCACTGCCCGACCTCAGCTCCTGGTTTTCTTCTTCTTTCACAACACGCTCCAACCCGTCTTTACGTCGTCACCCACCCGCGAAAGCGAGAGTCCATTGCGTCGGATTCCCACTCCTCCACGCGCGGCATCACCCTCGATTCAGCTCGGCAAACCTGTCGTTTTCGCCAGCCGGCCCGCATCACGCCTTAGCGTTTCTCTCAGCTTCAGCCGTGCTTTGTGCAACTGAGACTTGGAGTTTCCCACGGAACAATTCATAATCTGAGCGATTTCGTTGTGCTCGTAGCCTTCAACGTCGTGGAGAATGAAAATCGCCTTGTAACCGGGCGGCAACTCCTCAATCGCGGCCTGCAGCACAACTCGATCAATGGACCCCATCAGCCGCCGGTCGTCGTCTCCATATTCGCGCTTTACCGGCTCATCCTGGGAATTATCCACCTCGTCCAGGGAAACCTTCTGAAGCCCTTTTTTCCGAAGGTGCATCAGCACCACGTTCACCACCAGCCGGTGAAGCCAAGTGGAAAATGCCGATTCACCCCGGAACGTCGCAATCTTGCGGAAAAGCTGAAGAAAAGCCTCCTGCGTCAGATCTTCCGCTTCCGCTACATCCCCCGCCATGCGAAGGCACAGCGAATACACACGCCGTTTATGGATCTCAAACAGCGCAGCAAAGGCCTCCTCCTCGCCATGCTGTGCGCGGGCGATCAGTTGGGTCTCGGACGCCGCCTTCGAAGCTGCGCTTTGTTCTTGAGCCAAAGGACCTTGCTTCGCGCCGCATTCGGACCTGCCTTACGCATGGGATGCGACGCTCTGGTTGAAAGTTGTCTCAATCGGCAAGCCCCAGCTTTATCCCGGGGAGGACTTCAGCAGTTGGTTTCAGAAAGGCCAGCGAAGTTCTGCCAATTCGGAAATGCCTGCCTAATCTCCCCTGTGGACTTCAAGGGACCTCCACGACCGCCTTACCGACTCCGGCGTTACCAGCCGTATCAACCACCTTCAGCAAGATGACGTGTTCGCCCGTCTTGAGGTTTCGCA
The DNA here is from genome assembly GCA_030040455.1 of Terriglobia bacterium. Taxonomy (GTDB): domain Bacteria; phylum Acidobacteriota; class Terriglobia; order UBA7540; family UBA7540; genus RH2-MAG17b. The sequence goes on from JASHTR010000082.1 coordinate 4,682, forward strand.
ACTTCACCGTAAATGCTTCGTCCCGTGCGTCCACGATGCCATCATCAGAAACAATTTGTTTCCAACCGCTTTCTCCGGTTGAAATCTCCGCCTGACACAACGGCGCCGTTCTGCTTTCTGCCTCAAATTGAACTACGGCATTGGCGCCTTCTACGTTCTGGCGGGTGACCTTTACCTCGGGAGGCGTATTGTCCACCCAAAATGGCGCGCTCACCAACTGCGTCTGGAGCGCAAGAGCAGGCGGATTGGAAGCCTCATCTGAGACCACCAGGCGGACCTGGTATTGGCCATCCGGCAGGGAATCCGGCTGCAAGGCGAAATTCGTCTCCCTCAGGCCGTCCTTCAGCAGATGCCATTCATGCTCGTCAGCCGATTTCAGGTAGAGGCTATAGGTAAGCTGGTCGTGATTTGGATCGGTGGCCTGCCAACTGATCAGGACGGGGGTTTTATCGTTCGGCGCTGCCCACGTCCCGATTCCATCGTACGTCACCGAGGCAACCCCGGGGGTCGAGACCGAGCCAGCCGGCATCACAATCCCGCCGGTAACAATGGGGACGCCCGCAAGAGTGCTTTTTTCCTCTCCGTCGGTTACGGTCAGCGAGCGGATCTCCGGGGGCAGATTCTGGTTCAAATAGGAAAGCGTCACCCCGCTCAGTTGGGGAGTTTCTTCGCCTGAACCTTGGAATACCGCCTTCCACTGAATGTAGCGAGCAGGGGTGCTCACAATAGGGTTGCCCGCGGGGCTCAAATAGGGGGATGACCAATCGCTCCAGGTGTTATCCGGGCGCTTGGAGTTCCCGGATCGCGTATAGAACTTCAGGCTGCAGCCATCCGGCACCTCGGCACGCCAGGATATTTCTCCCCAGTGCGAGATGAACTTCGCGTCCTTGACCGGAGACTCATAGGTTCCTTCGCTCCCGATGCGGGTTCCGATTTGAATCAGCTTAGCGATGTTACTGGTGGCGACAAAAAGGTCCGACCCGAGTGTAAGAATCCGGGTGGGCAGCGATTCACGAGTTTCGGTAAGGAGGGTGAGCCGGGGACCATCCGTCGAGGGCTGAAGGTCGAAAATGTGGCCGTTGGCGTCGGTCGAAAAGAGAACGTCGGAGCCTCGAGTCGCCAGACCAAAGATGCTTTCCGTGTTGGATGTCCACAGTGTTTGCGCCGAATAATTCGAAAATATCTCAACCAAGGCTCCCTGGCCCTGTGCAAACTGCTGGTAGGGAGGCCCGTAGCCGGCGGAGACATTAGGGTTAACGTTCTTTGGCGCTTGGGAACGCGTCGGCGCCGGAGCCGTCTGCGGAGCCTTGGCAGGATCACCACCCACATCACCGGCGGAGGCGACGACCGTGACGGTCGCTACAGCGGGTCCAGAGACTAAATTGGGCGTTGTGGGACCGCGAAAATACCCTGGCATCCCGGGAGCGACGGGATTCCCCAGCACGGCAGCATAAATATGTCCTTGCTCATCCGTCACCAAAGAATGGATTTCCGGTAGGCTGGCTTGGTAAAGCACGAAGGCTTTCCCCTGCGGGCTGATACGATAGATCAGGCCGCCCGGCTCGCTCCCGGCAAGCAAATTCCCGTCCTTGTCAAGTGTGAGGCACATGATGTGAGTTTGATTGCTGGAGAAGAAGACATCGCCTTTGCCATCGCGGCTAACCCGCAAAATCTCACCGTGATCGCCTGTGCCCACATAAAGCTGCCCCTGCTTATCGAAGGTAAGCGCCCAGATGTATTTGACCTTGGGGTTGTAGAAAACGGAGGACTGGCCTTGCGGCGTAACCCGATAAATTTTCCCCTCCGGAGAGCTACCCACGTAAAGGTCGCCATCCGGCGCCACCGCCATGGCCAGAATTTCGGGCTCAGGAGCCTGAAAGAGAAGCTTCCCTTGAAGCTGCGAGTTTAGTTTGAAAACCTTGCCTTGATGCCCCGTGCCAACGTAGAGATTACCGTGAGCGCCGCTCACCACCGTGAGGGCTACTGCCTCGTCGGGGTTAAAAATTGCCCGGGTATCCGGAGCCAAGGTTAACTGGCCGTCCATACTGACGGAAACTCCCTCGAGCGTGCCAGCCAGGAAACCTTTGAATGTGCCTACCCTCCAAAATGCGGTTTGAGTGGCCGGCAGTGTGGCAGCCACAAGGAGCACCGCGGCAAAGGGGGCGACCAAGAATCTGCTGTTTTTCATAGGGCAAACCTTCTGTGGAGCACTTAACCGCTCATTATTTACAGGCTACTGAAAAAGCCCGGAATGACATCGCGCGGATGCTTTTCAGCCGCCACCTAATTGGCGGAAGTTAACACCTTCAGGTAAATAGTCTGTTCCCCTGCAATTGAATAAGGCGTGGCGACCGTTTGGTAATCACCCACGACGGAAGTTCCACGATAGACGATCTTGCTGGAAACGGCGGGGTCCGCCATAAAAGTCTGCAGCAGTGAAGGCGGCGGGGAAGGGAAGTCTGTACCCTCCATTACGAACGAGCGTTGGGGAGCCATCAGCAGCGCATAGAGACGGTTGTTCCGGCGCGTGCGGTTCAGCTCGCGAACAAGCTGGTGGAGGTCCCGCGGAGGGCTGCCCGGACGAATAGAATTCAGTTGCAGGGCGTTCATGGCGGCCCCGCTTCCCACAACCAGAGAGAGGGTTTTGTCACTGACGCTTTGCGGGATCTCCACGGGAATTTTCTGGGTGAGGGTCTGGCCGGAGGGGGTTCTTTCCACCGCCGTTACTTCAATGCGATCACCGGGACGCACTTCCGACCGCGTGCTCCAAACCTGCTCCAGCGTGGCGGTTCGGCTCTCATTCTGGGCGGTGACGTGAAGGGAAATATCGCGGATGCCGATCTTAGGAAACTGGCCGTTCAACAGGTAGCTTAAGGGGACAGCTACGGCAGCACCCGCCTGGGCGGAGCCGCTGAATTCGGAGGAAATAACATCTTCGATGTTGATGGTCTCCCCGTCAGAAAGCTCAATCTTGCCGTCGAGGCCCAGCGTCGAAGGGCCAGCGGTTCTTTCGGTGGAAGCAATCGCCGAAACAACCGCCAGGTTCACCAGCAAGGGCGAGAGGAGCGGTTGCTGGGCGACCTGAAATTGATAGTCCGTCGTCCTGCCGAGAGAGGAGTCCATATGGATGTTGACCGGAATCGTGGGTGATTTCCCGCCGACCACCCCGTAGATGGCGCCAAACCGGTCCTGCCGGATGCTCCCCACCACCGGACCGGGCGCAACCACTTTTTCCGATGCAGAAAGCATGGGAATGGTGGCGAGAACGCGCGCTTCCGCGAATGGAATGTTTGCCGGTCCCAGCAGTAAAGCCTCGTGGCCGCAGGCATAAAGCTGGTTTCCGCGGCGGTAGGTGATGGTGCAACTGAGGTCGAGGTTCAGATCACCTTGAACCAGCACCATGCTGATCATTGAGCCTGGAGCCAGATTCCCGGGAGCCGCAGCATCCTTCCCGGACGGGAGCTCGCCACCCGAAACAACGGCAGCCTCGGCAGGGTCAAAGCCTAAACTCTCAAGCAAAGGGGTATATTGCGAGACAACGGAGGCGTCGAATCCTCCAAAGACCATCGGCAGCCGGAAACGGTTCATGAGACCGCTGCTCGCCCAACCGCCGAGCATCTTGGTCCATAGTTCCGGGCCATACCCCTCGTCCGGTATCCATCGTCCGGGGGTTCCGGACGCAGAGGAAGCATACCAGGGCAGGCCCAGGGCGGCCCGGGATTCCCCGGAGTCAGTCGGCACCACCCGCAACATGTCCTGGATGGGAGTGATGAGCGTGTAAGGTTCCTTGGAGAAGGGAAACGCAATCGCAACGGCTCCCAACAGCTTCCCGTCCACATAAACAGGGCTGCCGCTCATGCCTTCAACAACCCCTGTTTTGTCAATCGTGGGACCAGAGAGGCGCGCGAGGATAGCATCATGCTTGGGAGCCAACACGTTCTTGACAACTCCCAGCAACTCCACCTGAAATTCCTGGACCTTGTCGCCTTCGAAAATCGTCCGCCCTACGCCCTTCAAGCCAGGGCGGACGTCACCGAGAGGAAAAAACTGCAGGTTCTGTTGGGCCTTTAGCGGAAGACTTGAAGTAATAATAAAAACAGCCAGGCACAGCAATCCTCGACGCCGAATGCACACGCAAATTACCCCCAGACATCCACTATTAGTCTAGGGACAAACTGAAACTCCGTCAAGCAAAGGCACGAGCAATGCGTAATGCCTCGCAAGCGGAGAAAAAGCCAAAAACCTCTTGCTAAGACGCCAAGAAACGCAAAGTGGAACTCCTTGAGCTTCTCTGCGTCCCTTTGCAGCTTTGTGTATTTGCGGCAGGCGGTTCGCTCGTCTTCATCGCAATCTTCCCGCGGACCAACCATTGTCAGCACGGCAGTGATTTCAACCGCAACCACTTCAGCAAGCGAAACTTCAATATGTCGGGTTCGAATTCCGTACAAATATCTGCAAGGCTGAAGCCAAGCGCGTTCGACCCCAGCCGGCTAAGGTTGGCGTCAAGATTTCGCTGCGGTACAGGCTGGTATACGTTCGAAAGGGCTGTGGTAAGCACGAAGCCGGGGATGGCCGAGGCGTTAAAAACGGTCCCGCGATGGTCGTCAGTACGAGCCCTGACGAGGTGCAATGCGACATTCTCCCACCGTTTCAGCATGGGTTTTCCTGGACCGAGAGGCACGTATTCCTCGTCTTGGTGAAACGCGGCGGGAAGTGCAAAGCGGTCGAAAAACTTCCCGCTGACGGTTCCAAGAGCATTAACGTAGGTGTGCTTTGCGAATCCACTCCAGTCATCGGCGAACCCGGTATGTGACTGCAAGAGCTGAGAAGCAGCGGCACTGGCAGGTGGGCCGAGAATCGTTCCCCATGAAAGCACGGATCCCGTAAACCTTCGGAAGTGGTCGGCAATTGTAGTGGGGCACTCATCCATGGGCCGCGAGCTTTGCGAGACTCCCGGCGCCACTTGAGCCGCACACTTGCTCTGCGAGCCCTTCGTGTCACCCGCGCGCAGGAGCTGTACCATCGCCAGCAGAATAATCGCGGAGTGAAATTTCCTCATTGCGGCTCTTGAACTGGGTGGTCCGCGATGCGTTCGCCCATCGCCGAGGCTGCGAATAGCGGGTTGACACTACTGTTTGCTCCCCAGGTGAAGCTGCTGTGGCCACCGGCATTCCTGGTTGAGCGCACCTCCTTCAACCGCCGGCTAGGACCATGCA
>JASHTR010000083.1 GCA_030040455.1 Terriglobia bacterium
CGAAGACCAAGGCGGTGAAGCACGTCCTGGTCAAGCGCGGCAAGGAATTGCACGCGCCGACCGAAACGTTCCTTGACGCGCGGCATATTGTGATGATTGAGCCGGTAGGGCCGAGCTCCGAGGTGGCCCAATTGATCGCCAAGTACCAATCGCAAGCGTCGAGCCAGCCCCAGTAGACCTCGCAGGAAATAAGCAACCATCGCGATCCTTCAGGAACCCGCTGAGGCTTCCCCTCGGCGTGTCTCTTGTCATATGAGTCATTAACTGACCAAAGGCTTGACACGATTTTCGTTGGGGAGCATTATAGCACCACAATCTCTGGTATCCCGTGGGTGAGTTTTAGCTTTTTCGAGCTTTTGAAGGATATTCAGGTAAGGCAGCTTTCGTTGCCGGCAAGGGCGCGGTGCATGGAGTTGGAAGCGACTGAACGGCATTATTTTATAAGGGAAGGGCGTAGTTGAAATTTTTAGTGGTGCGGGGGGGAATCCCGTCACAAGCATTTCACCAAAAACATTAAATTGCAGCAGTAGCTTCGGTAGCCGGGGAACGGCCTAGAGTGGTGCGTTCAACACTAATGGGCAGGACCATCAGCAATATCCATCTGTTTTGGAGGGGAGAAATGAAGACCCGCAAATCCTTTCTGAATCCCACTCTCTCAGTGCTGGCCTTGGCGCTGGCGCTCGGCTTGGGCGCCGGTCGAGGCTTAGCCCAAACGAACGTGGCTGCGAGCGACACGGGGACGGGGGACTGGTCCGCTACGGGGACGTGGAATTGCGGCGCGCCCATCAGCGGCGCCTGCGAGCCAAATGACGGCACGCCGGCGGGCGATTTCTACGACGTGACGATTGACACGGGAACTGTCACGCTCGACACCAGCCCCACCATCGACACGCTCACGCTCGATAGCGGCACGACGCTCCAAAGCGGCCCGTCCGCCGAGACCCTTACCATCGGCAGCAGCAACAGCGCCGGCTCGCTGACGAACGCGGGAACCATTTATCTGAGTACGGCGGGAACCACCATAACCGTCGGCCTCGCTTCGAACCCCACCGCTACGGCGACGAATTCAGGGAGCATCTACACGGGGGGCGTGGGTGGGAGCAATCTTTTTCAAGTGAACGGGAACCTGAGCAACTCGGGTACCGTGGACGCAGGCTATTTCGGGAGCACAACAGGCAACCAATTCAACGTGACCGGGACGTTCACGAACGCAAGCGGCGGCAATTTCATCTTGTTTAACAGCGTAACCGCGAACGTCGGAACGCTGGCCAATTCCGGCAACGTCAATATCCAGAGCGGCACAACGCTCAACCTGACAAACGCGATCACGAGCGTGGCAAGCGGATCGACCTTGACGGTGTCGGGCACGCTCGAGCAGGGCGGGAGCAGCACTACAAGCGGCCTCAGCGGCCTCACGACCGTGGCCGGCACGCTTAACCTCGGGAACGGGCAGGCGCAGACGGTGACCTCGCCGAGTGGCGGGACGCTGACGGTTGCGAGCAGCGGGACGCTGAATGTTCACCCGAGCGGCGCAAGCGGCACGACGCTGACGGTAGACGGCGCGCTGGCGGGCAGTGGGACGATTAGCATCCTCGGTGGCACCGGCACGGGAGCGACGCAAAGCTTGTTGGATGTGACCGGCGCGGCGCCCTCCACGCTGACGGGCGACTGGACTCTCACGGCCAACGCGGGCGGGGCGGCGATGGAGTTTGGCAGCGGCGGGATCACGCAGATTGGGAATGGCACGACCTCAACCACCCTCGAGCTCCAGGGTTCGAACGCGCTGATGGAGCTGGGCACAGCGACGGGGAGCAACAGCGCGCTGGCGGGCCTCGCCACGATCACAAGCAATGCCGATTTGTATGTGATCGATGGGGCGACGCTGTCGGTGACGCCGAGTGGCGGGACGCTGGCGAACGCAGGGACCATCTACACGGGCGATGACAACGCTGCTTTTACAGTGAACGGGGACCTGAGCAACAGCGATTACGTGTACGCCGGCAACTACGGCGCGGGCACCTTCACGGTGACGGGGACGTTCACGAACGCAACCAGCGCTTCCCTCAATGTGTATAGCGGCACAACGGCGAACATCGGAACGCTGGCCAATTCAGGATACGTCGATATCCAGAACGGCGCGACGATGAACCTGACGAACGCGATCACGAGCGTGGCAAGCGGATCGACCTTGGATGTTGAGGGTACGCTCGAGCAGGGCGGGAACAGCAGCGTAAGTGGCCTCAGCGGGCTCACGACCGTGGCCGGGACGCTCGATCTCGAGAACGGGCAGGCGCAGACGGTGACCTCGCCGGGCGGCGGAACGCTGACGGTCGCAAGCGGCGGGACGCTGGATGTTTACAACAGCGGGGTGAACGGCACGACGCTGACGGTAGATGGCGCGCTGGCGGGCACCGGAACGATTAACGTGAGCGGCGGCAGCGGCACGGGGGCGACGCAAAGCTTATTGGATGTGACGGGGGCAGCGCCCTCCACGGTGACCGGCGCATGGACCCTCACGGGCAACACGGGCGGGGCGGCAATCGAGTTTGGCAGCGGGGGGATCACGCAGATTGGGAATGG
>JASHTR010000084.1 GCA_030040455.1 Terriglobia bacterium
AGCCTGCGAATCCCGGAGTTTGAACAGGAGTTTGCGAATGAATGAAAGAAGAGAGCGGGAAGCATTGCGACGAATTGAGCAAGCGCTCCGCGCGTCAGTTCAAGTTTTAAAGCCTTTCGTCCCCGGGGCTGTCAAGGCAGAGTATAAATCCGCGGGCGATCCGGTGACGGAAGCGGACCGTGCGGTTAATCAGCTTCTCCAGGAGATACTTTTGCAAGACGACGAGGGCTGGCTCTCCGAGGAGAGCGCCGACGATTTGAAGCGCCTGGAGAAGGATCGCGTTTGGATTGTGGACCCGCTCGATGGCACGCGGGAGTTTGTTGAAGGCATTCCCGAATGGTGCGTTTCAATTGCATGGGTCGAGAAAGGAAAGGCGATTGCCGCTGGCATCACCAATCCCGCCACCGCGGAAACGTTTCTGGGCTCGGCGGGCTCGGGTCTTCTTTACAATGGAGAGCTGGCCAAGCCGACGGCAGAGGCGACTCTTACGCAGGCAGTGGTGCTTGCCAGCCGCAGTGAAGTGAGGCGCGGCGAGTGGAAAGAGTTCGAAGAAGGCCCGTTTTCGGTTCGTCCGATGGGGTCTGTCGCCTACAAGCTCGCCCGCGTCGCCGCGGGACTGGCCGATGCCACCTGGACTCTTACGCCCAAGCACGAGTGGGACGTTGCGGCGGGCGTGGCGCTGGTGGAAGCGGCCGGGGGCGTTGTCACCACCCTCTCTCAGTCCCCGGTCACTTTTAATAATGCGTCGCCCTTGCTTCCGGGCCTGATCGCGAGCGGCATAGGCCTGCGCGACGAATTGGTCGCCTTTTTGGCTCCTCATATCGCCGAGGCGGCTTCGCGGCCGCGATAGAGTTCTGTGAAGCCGCTGCCAGGCGTCACTGCATAGCTTGAGATTATGGACACCCCGACCATGGATGAATCCGCCAAGCGCTCCCGAAGCGAGGCACCGGTGTTTGTGGTTGGCAGCCCGCGCTCCGGAAACAACTTCCTCTATCACACGCTGCTATCCTCGGGCGGATTTGCCATATACCGGGCGTCGGCTCAAGTGTTCAACATGATGGTGCCAAAATTTGGAGATCCAGGGACACCGCGAAATCGGGAGCGAATGCTGAAGGCATGGCTGGCTAGCCCGTATTTCGAGCGGACGGGACTGGATGCCGCGACAATTGAGAAAAAGATTCGTGAAGGATGCGGGAATGGAGGTGATTTTCTCAGAATTGTCATGGACGAGATGTGTCGCAAGCAGGGCGTTCAGCGATGGGCCACGGTCAGCGTTGAAGAGATGCTTTATATCCCTGAAATCAAAAGGACCATTCCGAATGCGCTTGTGATTCATATCATTCGTGATGGCAGGGATGTTGCCCTCTCGCTCGCGAAGATGGGATTTGTCCGTTCCTTTCCTTGGGATCACAAGAAGGGCCGTCTGGTGGCCGCGCTCTATTGGGAATGGATCGTCCGCAAGGGCCGCAGATATGGCCAAAGATTAGGGCCCGACTACCTGGAGGTCCATTACGAGGACCTGGTGCAAAGCCCGCGGGAAACCTTAAATAAAATGGGAGAATTCATAGACCACGATCTCGATTACGACCGCATTCAGAGGTCAGGCGTGGGGACGGTCAGCGAGCCTAACACGTCTTTTCAGCCAGGAGCGGAGAGGGCTGCTTTCAACCCCGTCGGAAGGTGGCGGAACGGATATTCAAAACAGGAGCTTGCAATGCTTGAAAAGTCGGTTGGGCCGCTTTTGGCAGAGCTTGGTTATCCGCTGGAAACAACACATTCAGAATCGGACTTTAATCTTCACTCTCTGACGCGCGTTCTCTATGATTCCTTCTTCGAGTTAAAGCTCATGCTAAAGTCAAACACTCCACTGGGTCGCCTATTCGTCAACATCGACACCATGAAGAATTCCGCATCCTTCGTCAGGTAAAGGGGGGTAAGCTGGCCGGCTTTTTCCGGCAGGCAGAGGGACATTTCTAAAAGTCAGGCCAGCGCTTCATAAGGCGCTCCAATCAGGGAAATGCTGACAAGCCTTCAGTATCGACTTCTGAAACGTATTAGCCCAGGCGTGGCGGGACATTTGTCCGGAGCGGCTTATCAGAACAAAAGTAAAGTCCGGACGCTCCTGGGAGACCGTCTCGCGGATTCAATGCAAGGGAAAGTTGTCATCGACTTCGGCTGCGGCGAAGGCGATGAAGCAATTGAACTTGTTCTTCAGGGGGCCAAGAAGGTGATCGGTGTTGACCTGAGAGAACCTTTGCTCGAGCGCGCCAGGAAAAAGGCGGCAGACGCTGGAGTGGGCAACCGGTGCCTTTTTTATCGCGAGGCGAATGAGATAGCCGACGCGATTGTTTCCATCGACAGCTTCGAGCACTTCAGTGATCCCGCTACTGTTCTTCGCCTGATGTACGATTCTCTCCGGCCGGGAGGATTTGTTGCAGCCAGCTTTGGCCCTACCTGGTACCACCCCTACGGAGGCCACCTCTTTTCGATTTTTCCTTGGGCGCACTTGATGTTCTCTGAGGCCGCTCTGATTCGGTGGCGATCGGACTTCCGGCACGACGGCGCTACGCGCTTCGGGGAAGTGGAAGGGGGACTCAACCAGATGACGATTGCGCGTTTCGAGCGGCTTGTCCGCTCGTCTCCCTTTCGTGTCGAGCTTCTCGAGGCCATTCCGATTCGAAAGTTGCAAAGGATTCACAATCGTTTCACGCGCGAATTTACAACCGCCATCGTCCGTTGCAAGCTCGTGAAGCGCGCCGACCCTCCGCTCCATGATTGATCCCACCCTTTCCCGATGCTCCCAAGACATCGGGATGCCCCAAAACGCTGAGGATAAAAAATTGGACCCTTTTCTTCACCGGCTGCGTAATTAGAAGATAGAGGAAGAACCGGTTGCTGAAAAAGGCGGAAGATTGCAAGGAGGAACTGCTGGCGCGGTTCGCGCAAGGTGAGCCCACCGCCTTCGCGGAGATCGTGCGCGAGCACCAGGCGATGGTTTTCAGCCTTGCGGCCCACTTCCTGAAGGATTCGGCGCTGGCAGAGGACTTGGCGCAGGAGGTCTTCCTGCAGCTTTACCAGAACCGGGCGGCAATCAAATCCGCCGATCATCTGCGATTCTGGCTGCGCAAGGTTACTTGCCATCGTTCGATGGACTGCGCCCGGCGCAGCGGGCCGCGCCGGACAGTCAGCCTGGAGGACGTGCCCGAGCCCGTTGCGGCAGATACGGGGAGTGATCCGCTCCTTAACCGGCGGCTGTGGAAGCTGGTCGGCAGTCTTCCGGAGAGGTCGCGTATGGTGCTGATCCTTCGATACCAGGAAGATTTGGTGTATCAGGAAATCGCGGAGGTGATGGAGATGCCCGTGAATACGGTGAAAAGCACGCTTGAGCGGGCACTCGCGCTTTTGCGCGGAAAGCTCGAGCGCGCCTTCGGAGGAGTACGCGCATGAACTGGCTGGATGACGAGCTTCGGATGCTTTTTCGGCGCAAGGAGCCGCCGGAGGGGTTCGCGGAGAGAGTGCTGAAAACCGCGAACTCGAACTCGACGTGGCAAAGACGCACCCTGCTCCGGCCGTCATGGATGGGCTGGG
>JASHTR010000085.1 GCA_030040455.1 Terriglobia bacterium
GTACTTTGGTTGCTGAGAGGTCTCCTTCGGGGCTGCGCCCGGCGTTAACAACACCAATTCAGTAAACTGGCGCCCGTTCAGTGGAAGATTCGCCGCCTCGATGGATCCAATAACCTGACCTATTGTTCCACTTGCTGTTTTGAGCGCAGCGGGGCTCGCAATCACACGAACTTGCTGTCTTGTGGCTCCAACCCGCAACCCGAAATCCGCCTCGCGGTCTTGGTTGACCAGCAACCCCACCCCGGCTTCGACAATCGTCGCAAAACCAGTCTTGGTAACCGTGAAATCATAACGCCCCGGCGCCAACTGAGTGATCGTATAGAAGCCCTTCGCACTCGTTAATACCTCTCGCAGTGCGCCAGTAGTCTCATTCTTTACCTCTACGTGGGCGCCAGGAATCGCTGCCCCTGTGGGGTCACTCACAGTCCCGTGGAAGCTCCCAAACGTAGCCTCCTGCGCGTATCCGTTGTGAGCCAACCCAGGGCTGAAAAGCAACACTATCGCTACAGCGAGACTTGCTAATATTCGTCCGGCAATTGCAGAGCCTACAACCGCACACTTCTTGTTAGTTGCGTTCATGGCACCTTCCTTCGAATCAATTTCATTTGTTTTCATCCTCAGGTCCAAGTAGCCTAAGAAAATCGCTGCTGTATGTCACGGTCTACGGCAGCGCAACTACCCCCGGTCTGCCTTTCCCGCTCCCCGAGTTATGGTTCGGTGCTAGCCCAAAGTTCCGGTTGAGATCGGGTGCTGGGTTCAAGTCGTGCACTCCCCACGATCTGTCTGCATGTCGAACAAGCACTCCACCAATTGACCGTCTTGCCGGTTAACTATGTGTTTGTGGTTCCGCGAGCACACCATACGGCCCGTGACAGTTTCCGAAACGACATCATCGTGCAGCGAAGTGAAGCCACCCTTAGCTAGGGAGCGTAGACTCCGGCCCACGATGCCCTGTAGAAAGACCTCAGAATTGCCTGCGTTTTGAGATCATGTCACCCCACTCCCATTTCGAACTCGACAACTTAGGCTGGATGGCTTCCGGCTGCCCGCTGTGGTTCACGCCTTGAATGTTTCAAACGATCTACTCCGGACCCCGCACATTTAACATCACACAAACTATTGTTAGAAGGTATCACCTAATCTATATCTTCCTTTCCTGTCCCAGGTCAAGAGATAATTATTTCGATTTATTAAATCGACGAAATAGGTCAAATCTGACCGCAGCGAGTATTGAATTATTTCAGCGGCTGTGCTGTCATGTGAAGGGACGGCGGATGTCGAAGGCGAATGGAGAAGTGCAAGTGCGGAGAATTCGATCCAAGGAGATAAAGAGGATGATTTAGCGTACTGGTTTGCTGCTGTCAGAATCTAGCCATCCTCATGGATAGTGAGCTGCGGGAAAGGCGGGTAGGCGGCGCATAACGTTTCGCGAGTAGGCTTCGCGTGAATGGGCCGGCACACCAGTCAGAAGCTGCAATCACCCTGCGGTTCCAAAGTGTGGAGAACGCATGGTCACCATCAAGGAAGTTGCCCAGAAAACGGGTTTTTCAACTGCAACGGTTTCAATGGTACTGAACAACTCGCGACTGGCTCGAAACATGTCGCAGGAAACCAGAAGCCACATTAAACGTATTGCTCGGGAGCTTGGGTACACTCCGAACCATTTCGCGCGGTCCTTGCGCAGCATGCGAAGCCGAGCCATCGGGGTGATTGCTCGAGATATAACAGACCCCTATTGTGCCCAGATTTTCAGAGGGATAGAGAGTTTCATCCGGCGCCGTGGATATGTTCCGATTCTCACTGATACGCAGTGCGATGGTGGTCAATTCGAGCACCTCATTGAGATCCTGCTAGAGAGGCGAGTGGATGGCCTCATCACGCTTGGAAGCTCTCTGTCATTAGACACCACTGTCCTTGAAGGATTTGTGCGAGGTAGAGTCCCTGCGGTAATGATTGGACGGGAATGCAATTCGCAGACGATCAGCACCATTGCGGTTGACAATGAGTCTGGAGCACGACTCGGCATCGAGCATCTCATCGCCCTAGGGCATCGCAACATCGCTTTCATCAAAGGTCCAAAGGACCTTACAGATGCCACTCGACGATGGAGCGGGGTTTGCTCCTTAGCTCAAGAGACGCGCTTGGCTCTGGATAGAAACCTCATCATTCAGCTTTCAGAGCCGGCTTCGACCTGTGAGGGTGGCTATCGTGCGACTCAAGCCCTCCTTGCTCGTAAGCGCCTATTCACCGCCATCATGGCTTTCGACGACATGACTGCCTGCGGCGCCATTCGCGCCCTCAGCGCTGCGGGTTTGGGGGTGCCAGGCGATTGTTCTGTAATCGGATTTGACGATGTTGCGCTCGCGGCATCTTATAATCCCACACTGAGCACGATCCGTCAGCCACTGGAGAAGATGGGTTTCATCGGGGCGGAAATTCTCTTGAAGTTGATAAAAACCCCGCTTGCGAAACAAGCCTCCAGGCCGGTACTCCGAAGCGTCAAACCGGCGCTTGTCATAAGGGAATCGACAGCTTCCCCCGGAAACCCGACAGGCAAGCCACGGCGCGGAGTCTTTGACAAGGGTTGAATCGGCAAAACAGATCCGAGGCCGTGACTCCCTTCAAGCAGAGCCATTGCCGGAGGGTAAAACCCTGCCCTTCGCCCTACTTTCCCACTTCCCCGAATGAACGATCCAGCAGTTGCGCGGCCTCGTCAACGTCGCTTTTGGTTACGTTGAGTGGGGGGGCGATCCGCAGCACGTTCCCGTAAAGGCCGCCTTTGCCAATCAGCAACCCGTTGCGCTTCGCGCGCTCCATCACCTGGTTTGTCTCCATCGGAGCGGGTTCCTTGGTCTTCAGGTCCTTCACCAATTCGACGCCTTGCATCAGACCCATTCCGCGCACGTCGCCGATGAGCGCGTGCTTTTGCTTTAATTCTTCGAGTTTTGCCCGCAAGTGCTGGCCCACGTCGTGAGCGTTCTTCAGCAGCTTCTCTTCCTCAATCACTTCGATGGTGGCGCGCGCGGCAACACTAGTGACCGGATTGCCGCCGAAGGTTGAAATCGTCATGCCCTGGAAGGCGTCGGCGATTTCCGGGGCAGCCACGGTCGCGCCCACGGGCGCGCCGTTCGCCATGCCCTTGGCGAGAGTCATGATATCCGGCTCAACCTCCCAGTGCTCGATGCCAAACCATTTTTTCCCCGTGCGCCCAAAGCCGGTCTGCACTTCATCGGCGATGAACGCGCCGCCGTATTTCTTGACGATGGTGAAAACAATCTTGAAATACTCCTGTGGCGGCGTGATGAAACCGCCCACGCCCTGGATCGGCTCGGCGAGAAAGGCAGCGATGCGGCCCGAGGTTGAGGTCTGGATCGCGTTTTCCACATCCTGCGCGCACTTCACTTCGCAACCGGGGTAGGTCAAACCCAGGGGGCAGCGATAACAATAAGGGTTGACGGCGTGCACGACACCCACGCCGATCACGCCGCCGCGCCGCCATGGCGCGTGCGCCGTGAGCGATTTGGCAAGCAGCGAGTGGCCGCTGTAGCCGTGGCGCAGCGCAACCACTTCGAAGCTGCCCGTGGCCATGCGCGCCAGCATCACCGCGACCTCGTTGGCCTCGGTGCCACTGTTGGTGAAAAAGCTCTTCTGAAGACGCCCCGGGGCAATCTCGGCCAGCTTCTCCGCCAGCGCCACCATTTGCTCGTTCGGATAAATCGTTGAAGCGTGCTGGAGGCGGTCCACCTGCGCCTTGATCTTGCCCGTTACCTTCGGATGGCAATGGCCGACGTTGATGGTGAGGATGCCGCCGAAGAAATCAAGATAGCGGCGCCCTTCGAGATCCCACAGGTATTTTCCTTCGCCCCGGTCAGCAACCAGAGGCTCCGCATAATAGTTGACGACACACGGGAAAATGTAGTCCTTTTGCTTTTGAAGAACCTCGCTGCGGTTCACGTTATCCTCGCACGATGGAAAATCCGATTCTAACACCAGTCGCAGGCGCAATCCGTCCGCGGAGGGCTCGCCGTCAGCTTCGGTCCGGGCCAAACACCTCAGGGTTCAGGATGTTGGGCGGACGTCCGCCATCGAGCGCCGCCAGAAGGTTTCGAGCGGCGACCATCGCCATGCGGGTCCGGCATTCTTCTGTGCCACTTCCAATGTGAGGCAGGAGCACCACGTTCTCGAGCGGGAGAAGTCCGGGATGTGGCCTCGGCTCGCGCTCGAAAACGTCGAGACCCGCGCCCGCCAGCCGCCCGGCTTTGAGCGCTTGAACCAGAGCTTCCTCGTCCACCACGCGGCCGCGAGCTGTGTTGATGAGAAAAGCGGAAGGTTTCATCAAGCTGATTTCTCGCGCCGTAATCATGCGCTCGGTCTGAGGCGTGAGGGGCACGTGCAGGCTGACAAAATCCGACTCTCGAAGGAGCGTCTCCCTCGTCGCGTATTCCGCCCCGAGCCCTCTTTCCACGCTTTCCGCGACACGCTGAAGATTCGAATAGAGGATGCGCATGGAAAAGCCGTGAGCGCGGCGCGCCACCGCCTGCCCAATGTTTCCCATACCGATAATTCCCAGCGTTTTGCCGTAGACATCAGCCCCCCATAGTGTGTTCCATCGCCATCGAGTCCACTGGCCTTCGCGCATAAAGCGGTCCGCCTCCACCACGCGGCGGGCAACGGCCAGAATCAAGGCAAAGGCCAGGTCGGCGGTGGTTTCCTCGAGCGACCCGCGGCTATTCGAAATCGGGATGCGGCGCGCCGTGCACGCCGGCAAGTCGACGTTGTCGTAACCAACGCTCATCAGGGCAATCGCACGCAGCTTTTTCGCCTCTTCGAGCAATTCCGCGGTTACCGGCACGCCGATCAGTACCAGCCCTTCAATCTCCCTCTCGTGGCAAATCTGCGCCAGCTCGCTGGAGGGCATGATGCCCTCCCCGTCATAGTTTTGAACCTCGCAGCGGGCGCGCAGAAAATCCAGCACGCTCGGGTTGACGGGAGCGGTCACAAAAACCCTGGGTTTTGAAGTCATAATGTTCCTTTCGGTTGGTGAGAGATTGGATCACTTAAAGGTAGTCGAATTTATCAGAAGCTACCCATCACGTGCAATCTTTTGGAAGGGCGGCGCGGCGCAGTCCTGCGGCCGCAACTGAATTCCCGGCGTCGCCATTCCCGCGAAAACGGGGAATTCAAATTACGATCTTGCGATGCAGGGCTTAGAGCCGTCAGCGAACGTCGCCATGTTAAGATGAATGTGAGAACATTGGCAACATGGGAGGCTGATGAATGGCAATGGCGCAGGCAGTTGAGGAGCGCGCGGCTGTTGGCGAGCGGATGACGGACCGGGTGCGAGAGATTCTGAGTTGGTATGAAAGCGACAATCCCGGAACCAAGACCAACATTGCGCGGCTTTTGAATCATGGATACCTGGCAGGAACCGGCAAGCTGGTGATCCTGCCGGTGGATCAAGGCTTTGAGCACGGACCGGCGAGAAGCTTTGCCGTAAACCCCGCGGGCTACGACCCAAACTATCATTTCGAAATTGCGCTTGAAGCAGGATGCAACGCTTATGCGGCTCCGCTGGGCTTTCTCGAAGCTGCGGCCGCAAGACATGCCGGAGAGATTCCGCTCATCCTGAAGCTCAACAGCCACGACGTGCTTTACCCGGAGAAGGATCCGTTCTCCGCCGTCACCGGCAGCGTCGAGGACGCGCTGCGGCTGGGGTGCGTGGCCATCGGGTTCACCATCTACCCCGGTTCGGCGCATTCGCGAGAGATGTATGAGGAGCTGCGCCAGTTGGCGGAGAAGGCAAAGGCGAGCGGCCTGGCGGTGGTGGTGTGGTCCTACCCGCGCGGCTCCGGCATGAGCAAAGAGGGTGAAACGGCCATTGACGTGGTCGCCTATGCCGCCCACATTGCGGCTCAGCTCGGCGCGCACGTCATCAAAGTGAAACTGCCGACGGCGTACATCGAACAAGCCGAGGCGCAAAAAGCTTATACGCAAGCGGGCGTGCGCATCGGCACATTGGCCGAGCGCGTGCGCCATATTATCCAAAGCTCCTTTAATGGACGCCGCATCGTCATCTTTTCCGGGGGACCCAAACAGGACAACGACGAGGACGTATATGACGAAGCTCGTGCCATCCGCGACGGCGGCGGGTTTGGCTCGATTATCGGACGGAACTCGTTTCAGCGGCCCAAGACCCACGCCATAAACTTCCTGCAAACGGTCATGAAGATTTACGCGGGAGAGGTGAAATAAGAAAAGAAGCCTCAGGCTTTGGGGGCGGCTGGCGTCTTCGGGAGCGGAGCGCCGCCTTTGGGCGAGTACTTCTCAAGAATATGATCGAGCGGTTTTGCCGCGGGAGGGGGCTCAATGGTGCCGGAAAGGAGAATCTTTTGGGGTGCGATCTCGCGCCCATAGAGCTTTCGGTTGGCCTTCTCATCCACTTTCAATACGGCGCCGCTCAGCGACAAGCCGGCAAACAGCCCTCGCGACCTCGAATAACTCAGAATTTCGGCATTGAAATGGGCGTTGGT
>JASHTR010000086.1 GCA_030040455.1 Terriglobia bacterium
CTCCGCACGTTTTTTCTTTCCACGTCTCCTCCCATCCCGGCAATAAGTCTGAGCATGGCGGTGCGTGTGGGATTCAGCCCCACATCACGAATCACGACCGAGGACCCAGGCACCATCATCGCGGCAGCCACGAAAAACGCGGCAGAAGATATGTCTCCCGGAACTTGCCCGCGGAGAGCGCTCAACCGGGCAGGGCCGCGAACGGCAATGCGGCCGGAGTAGCGGGTGATGGGCGCGCCCATCTGCTCCAAAGCGATTTCCGTGTGATCGCGGGTGGCAACGATCTCACGCACTTCCGTCTCGCCCTCGGCGAGCAGGCCGGCAAACAAAACGGCTGTTTTCACCTGGGCACTGGCCACGGGCGGCTCAAAGCGGATGGGAGTGAGCGCGCCCCCTGCAATTTCAAGCGGAGGCAGGCCTCCCTCGGCAGACTTGATTCGCGCGCCCATTTCAACGAGCGGGTCAATGATGCGCTTCATGGGACGGCGGGAAAGCGAAGCATCTCCGGTGAGGCAGGATTTGAACGCCTGTCCTGCGAGAATGCCAGCCAGCATCCGCATGGTCGAGCCGGAATTGCCCGCATCGAGAGGGCCGGTCGGCACTCGGAGGCCACACCGTCCTCTGCCTTGTATTGTCACGCAGTCGTCGCGGCGTTCAATGGGAACACCGAGGGCGTCGAGGCAGGCGAGGGTGCTCTGGCAATCGGCGCTTGAAGCAAACCCGAGGATCTCCGTGGTTCCCTCGGCAATCGCCCCAAGCATGGCGTAGCGGTGAGAAATCGATTTGTCGCCCGGCAAAGTTATGGAGCCGGTCAGCCGCCGGGCCGGACGAATCGTCCTCGCTATTTCCTGCATGGTGAGCTCGCAATTGCTTGGTTCTTTGGCAAACTTCTGGACCGTGTCATTGTCATTCTGATCGAAGCGAAGAATCCCTGTATTTCGCTCAACATTGCAAATGCAGGGACTCTTCGCTCGCTGCGCTCGCTCAGAATGTTGTTCCCTATGATTACGGAAATTCGGCGCGTCTTCAGGCGACGACCTCGTTCATAATTTTGAGTAGCCCCAGAAGAGACTCTCGCGTGCTCTCCACTTTGTTCCCGTCGGGCCGCCGGTAGTGGGTTTCGAGGGACATTGTATTGCTATACTGATGTTCCAAAACGGCCTCGATCTGGCCTTTCCAGTCAATAAAGCCCCCACCTACAGGCGCCCAGGTAAGCTTGCCGGATTCAGGGTCTTTCTTAACATCCTTGATATGCATGTGAGAAAACAGGCCACTGACGTGGCGGTAACCATCGGGATATGGCACTTCATGCAGCATGGCGGCGTTGCCCGGATCCCAGTTACCACGCAAATGGGGTGAATTCACTTCGCGCAGGAAGCGCCCTAACTCGGCTCCCGTTCCCACATTGCACTCGTGCTCGTTTTCGAGCACGAGAAGAATGCCGTTTCTGCCCGCGAGCTCGGCCGCTTTGGCCAGCCGGTCCCGAACGTAAGGGTACGCCTTTTCGGGATGTTCGACGCGCCAGTAGCTGAAGATGCGCACTTTCGGCGTGCCAAGAAAATGAGCTATCTCGAATGACTTTTTGAGCAGTGTATCGCTGTCTTTCTCCGTGAAATCGGACCGGAAGATATCGCGCTTCTCAGGACGTGCGGGCATCTCCGGCAGATTATACTTGAAGATGGGAGAGCCAATATCGCTGACTTTAAGACGATGGTCTTCGATCGTGTGCTTAGCGCGATTGAGCTCCGCCCGGGAGAGATTCATCACATTCTTGCTCCACAGGTCTCGTAACTCGCAGTAGCCGAGCGAATAGCTGGAAATAAAGTCGAGCGCCTCCGCGAGATTTTCCGTGATTTCATCGGTGATAATGCCCAGTTTGAAGTTTGGGGGTGCTGTCATTTTTGCTCCTTGAGCTGACGTGAGTCCTAACCACGGCGCAGCCAGCAGTGATGCACGAAGAAATTTCCGGCGCGTCCAATCACTTTGCATGATTCGCTCCTTCTCAATCGAAGAATCCCTACATTTCGCTTAGGGTAAACTCTGCGCATCATCCTCGTTTTTACTGAAAATAAAATGCGGAGATTCCCCGCTTCGCCCGGGATGACACGCATCGTCGATTTTCTGACGCCTCCGGGCTTTTCCCACATTACGCGCCAAAGCCGCCCTTCGCGTCGCTACAGCGCGGCGCCCGGGAGCAGCGGCGCAAGGAATTTTGCGGTGTGAGAAGCAGGATGCCGCGCCACCGTTTCCGGTGGGCCGGCGGCTACCACATAACCACCCGTTTCTCCGCCTTCAGGCCCCAGGTCAACGATCCAATCGGCGGATTTTAGCATATCGAGGTTGTGCTCAATAATCAGCACTGTTCCGCCCGTGTCGAGCAGCCGGCGCAAGGCAGAGAGCAGCTTATTGATGTCGTCAAAATGCAGCCCGGTGGTTGGCTCATCAAGAATAAAAAGCGTATTGGAGCTGCCTTCAAGGGCAAGATGAGCCGCCAGCCGCACTCTCTGTGCCTCGCCGCCGGAAAGCGTGGTGGCGGATTGTCCCAGGCGCAGATACCCCAGGCCTACCTCATCAAGCACGCTGAGCTTGCCGGTTACTTTGGGCGTGCTGGCAAAGAAAGCGATCGCCTCCCGCACCGTCATCTGCAGAACTTCCGCGATGTTTTTGCCCCGGTAGCTTATTTCCAGTACGCTCGTTTTGAAGCGCCGACCGCGACACTCCTCACACACCAGTTCCACATCCGCGAGAAATTGCATTTCCACCCTGACGGTTCCATCCCCCTGGCAAACTTCACAGCGCCCGCCCGGAACGTTAAAAGAGAAGTAGCCGGGCGTAAAACCGCGCTTGCGAGCCTCCGGCGTTTCCGAGAAGAGGTGCCGGATTTCATCGAAGGCTTTGATGTAAGTCACAGGATTGGAGCGCGGCGTGCGTCCCAGCGGCGATTGATCCACCAGCACCACGCCGGCCAGAGCCTCGTCGCCCCCGATGGAATCGTATTCAGCGCGTGGCGCAGCAACACCCCGCCGCGCCCTTAGAGCGTTATAAAGAACGCTGTGCACCAAGGTAGATTTTCCCGATCCGGAAACGCCGCTCACGCACGTCATCAGGCCCAGTGGGATGGCGACGTCAACCGATTTCAGGTTGTGCTGCCGGGCCCCACGAATCTTCAGCCATCCTCTTTCCGGTTTGCGCCGGTGACGGGGCACGGCAATTTCGAGCTCACCTGCGAGATAGCGTCCAGTAAGCGAGTGAGGCTGGGCAAGGAGACCCTCCAGGCTACCTTCATAAACGATTTTCCCCCCATGCTCGCCGGCGCTCGGCCCCAAATCGATGATCTTATCGCCGTGGCGCATCATTGCCGGGTCGTGCTCTACGACCAGAATTGTATTGCCCAGGTCGCGAAGACGCTTGAGGATGCCGATGAGGCGGTCCGTATCGCGCGGGTGCAGGCCGATGGATGGCTCATCCAGCACATAGAGCGCGCCCACCAGGTTTGAGCCGAGCGACGTGGCAAGCTGGATGCGTTGCGATTCTCCACCCGAAAGCGTTGAAGCCAGCCGGTCAAGTGTGAGATATTCGAGGCCAACCTCGTTAAGGTATCTTAGCCGCGAACGAATTTCCTCCAGAATCCTGTCCGCCACTGCGATCTGCGCGGGCGAGAAACGAAGCTGGCCGAAGAATTCTCCGGCTTCGCGGATGGTCATCCGGGAAATCTCTGCAATGTTCTTTCCGTTAATGCGGACGTTCAGAGCTTCCGGGCGCAGGCGCCCGCCCAAGCACTCACGACAGAGGGTGTAGCCGCGATAGCGGCTGAGAAACACGCGCACATGGAGTTTGTACTTCTTGCGCTCCAGGGCTTCGAAGAAGCCCCGAATTCCGGGGAAATTTTCATCTCCGCCGATCAACCACCTTTTCTGATTCCCGGCAAGCTCATCGTACGGCACGCTCAGGGGAATGCTGCGCGAGCGCGCCAGCCGCTTCATGGACGCGGCAAACTCCCGATAGCGCGGCTTGGTCCAGGGTTCCACCGCTCCTTCAGCGAGCGTCTTGCTCTTGTTGGGGATCACCAGATCGAGGTCCAAATCAATCGTGTTACCGAAACCCTGGCAGCGAGGGCA
This sequence comes from Terriglobia bacterium, assembly GCA_030040455.1. Classification (GTDB taxonomy): domain Bacteria; phylum Acidobacteriota; class Terriglobia; order UBA7540; family UBA7540; genus RH2-MAG17b. The sequence goes on from JASHTR010000086.1 coordinate 4,119, forward strand.
GGCGCCGAAGGGGTTGTTGAACGAAAAAAGCCGCGGCTCCGGTTCCTCGAAAGCTGTCCGGCAGCGCTTGCATTCGAAGTGCTCGTTAAACACTATACGCTCCGGGGGGGCCGCGCCCGCAGAGACCGGAAATTCCAGAACGGCTTCTCCCGCCTCGCGAAAACAAATTTCGACCGAATCAATGAGGCGCTGCCGCAATTCGGGACTGACCGAGAGACGATCGACCAGGATGAAGACAGGCCGCGAGAAATCAATTTCCAACAAGGATTCCGGGACCGAAAACTCAAATACTCGTCCGTCCTGGCAGAGGCGGTTGAACCCGCGCTGGCGGAGGGAAAATAGCCTTTGCCGAATTGCTTCGCTGGGTGCCGTGGGACCCTTCGCGCTCTTCACCCCATCCCTTGCTGCCGGAGGCTTTCCGGTCGCCTTGATCTTGCGTGAGGATTTTGCGGCCAGCGGAGGACCATCGAAGGATGCGTGCTCTACGTCTCTCGATCCCGCTTCAGTCTTTTGGCTTTCTGGCCTCGCGCGCGGAGCGTCATTGAGGGGGAAGGTCACCTGGAAGGGGCGGCCGGCTTCGTGAGCGAGTGCGCGGTCCGCAATCTCGTCTACCGTGTCCTTCCGCACCACCTCGTTGCAGCGCGGGCACAGCGTCACGCCCACGCGCGCGAAAAGCAGACGAAGATAGTCGTAGATTTCCGTTGCTGTCGCCACGGTGGAGCGGGGGTTGCGCGTGGTGTTTTTCTGCCGGATGGCTACGGCCGGAGCGATGCCACTGATCTCGTCCGCTTCGGGCTTTTCCATGCGCTCCAGAAACTGCCGCGCGTAGGCAGAAAGCGATTCAACATAGCGGCGCTGGCCCTCCGCGTAAAGCGTGTCAAAAGCCAGACTGGACTTGCCGGACCCGGAAACCCCGGTAATCACCGTCAGCCGATTGTGGGGAATCTCGCAATCGACGTTTTTCAGGTTATGGACCCGAGCTCCACGCACTACAATTGCAGTCTGCCCTTTTGCAGCTTCGGGGAACCCTCCTGATAAGGCTGTGGAATAAGCCGGTCCCGGAGAAGACATCTGACGGTTCACATGAGTTTCAGAGAGTTGACTCATCGACGATCGTATAACGGTTTGTATCGCAGGGTCCGCCGCTTGACCCTGCGGCTTTTCTGCAGGGAATGACAGAAATGCCGCAAAGTTTCCAAAGACAGTGGAGTTCCCATCGTTCAGCCCAAACTCTTCATTATACTTCCGACGACATCCCCGAGGGGATGCGGGTCGTATCCCTCAAGGTCGCGTCAAAGTCCCAGAAGTGTAAGATGGCACAGCGCCGCTGGTGCGAAGCACCTGTGGAGTGCGGCAACTTGCTGCCGCACTGTTTCTACATTTTCCGAGCCGAAATCATGTCCTCAAACGGCTTTGCCGCCTGACTTGCGGAAGGGCTCGGCCTTTCCCAACCCCCGGCCTTTTCCACCTTCACCACAAGTCTGTGCCTTGTGTTCCCTGGTGTAGTGTCCCTAACGCTTCTTTACATTTGGCGATTTTGGACATTATGTCCTCGACCGAGTCGGTCCATACAAAGACTCTGGGATTTTGGTTGTGGTTCTCGAGGTATTCGTGAATCGCTGCGACCAGTTCTGACCCGCTGCGAAAAGAACCGCGCCGGATGCGTTTATCGGCAATTTCCCGGAACCATCGCTCGCCCAGATTGAGCCAGGATCTCGATGTGGGCACGAAATGCAAATGAAACCGCGGGTGACGCCGAACCCAGGATTGAACGCGCGGGTGCTTGTGGGTCCCATAATTATCCACAATCAGATGCATGCCCAATTCCGCGTGGGTCTCCGCATCGATCCGTTTCAGGAAGCGAATAAACTCCTGATGCCTGCGGCGAGGCATGCAGTCACCAATGACCTTGCCATCCAGCAGGATGAGGGCGGCGAACAAGGTGGTGATCCCATGGCGCTTGTGGTCGTGCGTCATCGTCCCGCAACGCTCCTTCTTCATCGGCAAGCCGGGTTGGGTACGGTCCAGTGCCTGGATTTGGCTCTTCTCGTCGACGCACAACACCAAGGCCCGGTCAGGAGGGTTCAGGTATAGACCCACGACATCCCGCAGCTTCTCCAGAAAATGGGTGTCTCGGCTCAGCTTGAAGGTCTTGACCAAATGCGGCTTGAGGTTGTGTTGAGTCCACATGCGCTGGACCGCCATGCGGCTAACCCCTTGGGCCCGGGCCATGCTGCGCACCGACCAATGAGTGACATTCGCAGGCTTCGTGTGCAAGGTCGCCTCGACGATGGCCTGGGTTTTACGGGGCGAAAGGCTGGGGATTCGGCCCGGCCGGGGAGCGTCCTTTTTCAGCCCCGCCAATCGAAGAGCCAGAAAGCGCTCCCGCCACAATTGCACCGTGGGTCGGGAAATCTCCAAGGCCTGGGCGATATCCTGGTCCAACGTTCCCTCGGTGGCCATCGAGATAATCTGCACACGCTGGACCATGCGAACGGAAAGGCTCCGGCTGTGGGAGCATGCCGCCAAGGTCGCTTGCTCCTCGCCAGACAGAATAATTGGAACCGCAACTCGGCTCATGGATTCCAGCATACCGTCATCAAACCGTTAGGTAAGGCTAATCCAGCGGGAGTTCCCCCGGCTCTGCCGGGGGATGCTTACTATGGATCAACTTCATGAACTGGTTGGCGTGGGCTTGCCGGTTTTCTGAAAGAGCGATGTCGCCAGAATGGCAGCGCCTGTAAGGATGAGCATGTCTGCCACGTTGAAGATACCGGTATGGAGGTGCTTGACGCCAAGTTTGAGAAAGTCCACAACGTTGCCGTTGAAGCGAACTCGATCGATTAAATTGCTTATGCCACCTGCGAAGCACAGACCAAGCCCGATGATTTGTGGTCGAGTAATCCGCTTCGCAAAAAGCAAACAGAGCAAAGAGGTTAAAAGTAGCACGGCAACGCCCCAGAAGAAGATGCTTTGCCTTAGTAAGGGTGACAAATTGTCTCCAATGCTGAGGAAGGCGCCGGAATTATACGAGAGCTGAAGGCGGAGAATGCCGTCCAAATATGTGTGAGGCGAGTC
>JASHTR010000087.1 GCA_030040455.1 Terriglobia bacterium
CGCGATTTCACGCCATGTGGCGGGCGCGGATAGACGTTGGCGCCATCCGAGCGTATCGAGCTCTATAACCCGATGCACAAAGGGATTTTCCGCAAGCAGGCAGGCGTACTTGGGCTCAATCGCCCAGGTGATTTCCGCTTGAGGATGCGCGCGGCCTAGCGCTGCCACCGCCGGAAGCGCGTGCACGACGTCACCGAGCGAGCTCAACCGAATCACCAGGAACTTCTGCGGCGCTTTGAACATGCCCGTCGGCTGGTGCGGCGGCCTGTGGCCGCCGGTCTTTCGGCGCTCGCAGAGCGCCGCTACAGAATAATAAGGTTGTCACGCTAATTAGGTAATCTTCCGATATTTGGACGACCCCGGCTGAAGCCCGGCTTGCTGCTTACATCGGCGGCCCGGCGGCATCCTCGCGTTTGGATACGTTGCCCCGCTTCTGGAACCTCTTCTTGATCTCCGCCAGGATTTCGCGCGTGGAATGAGTCTTGGGATCGCCAGTAATGCGAACGCTCCCTCCCAGCGCATCGACCACGCTCTTTTCGGGAACGCTCTCCTCCGTATAATCAGTTCCCTTGCATTGGATGTGGGGCCGGAGATCCCGCAAGAGGTTTTCTGCGGTCAAGCCGTCAAAGATCACCACATAATCCACGAACTCGATGGCCGCCACCAGCTCCGCACGCGCATTTTCACCCATCAACGGCCTGCCCGGACCTTTCAGCGATCGGACGGCATCGTCGCAATTGACGCCGACGACGAGCGCATCTCCCTGCTTCCGGGCGGCGCTCAAGAAGCGGATGTGGCCAACGTGCAGCAAGTCAAAACACCCGTTCGCAAAAACAATTACCTGCCCTTCCTTCCGCAGCCGTTCACCGAGGGCCACCACTTCGCTTTTCGGAATGATTTTGCTATTCATGCGTTTCGAATGGCTTCGGCAAGCTCGCGCCCCGTCACGGTGGCGGTGCCGCTTTTCATGACCACCAGTCCACCAGCGCAGTTTGCAAGCATCGCAGCATGTAAGAAGCTTGCCCCTGCAGCCAGCGCCAGGGTGAAGGCGGCAATCACCGTGTCTCCCGCTCCCGTCACATCCGCCACCTGGTCCGTCCCAAAAATCGGCAGGCGGTGCGGTTTTTGCCCGCGCTCGTAAAGGACCATGCCATCACGCCCGCGGGTCACCACCAGGGCCTCAAGCCCTGACCTCCGCAGCAGCCGCCCGGCAAGGCGGTGAAGCAATTCCATCCTGTTTTCAATACGCTCGCCAAAAGCCGCCTCGATTTCCGGTTCGTTAGGGGTTGCAGCCGTTAGCTGATTATAACTCAGGATGGCGTACCGGGAGTCCACCGTTACAGGCACGTTCCGAAAGCGTCGCCGCAAATGGCGTGCCTCGCTGGCATCGGTGGCCCCGTATCCGTAATCGGAAATCAGCAGCGCGGAGCAGAAAGCCAGCCGGGGCATGATGCGCAGGCTCAGCTTGCCTCTTGCCGCGCGGTCGAGCGGCTTGCGGGGCTCACGGTCCACGCGTACAATCTGCTGGGGATGCCCGTGGCCAATCCCTCCGAGCACGCGGCACTTGGAAGGCGTCGTATAATCGCGGCGGCGCTGGATAAGGCGCGTTGAAATGCCTCGCTCGCGGAAGTAACCGAGCAAGGCCTCTCCCGGCTCATCCTCGCCCACAACACCCGCAAGCTCGATCCTCGCTCCGAGCTCGATAAGATTGTTGGCGGCGTTCGCTCCGCCCCCCGGCACAATACGCTTTTCGCATTGCTTGAGAATCAGCACCGGCGCCTCGCGCGAAACGCGGCTGATCTCGCCGTGAATGAACTCGTCCGCAACGAGGTCGCCGAGCACGCCCACCCGCTGGCGCATGAATCGGCCGATCAGCGCGAGGAGAAATTCACGGTCTCGGGCGGAAATCTTCATACGGAGCGTCTCAAAGTCCTTCGTGCCGCGCCCGGATGCTGTGCCGGCGCGCAACGATCCTTGCCCTCCGGCAACGCTTTCTGGCGGCTCACAGCCGCTTTCCCCGCTTTTGCGGCGGCCGATCGTAGGCGATGTCCAATTGCTTCACCAGCTCGAGAGCCGCGCGGTAGACCATATCCACGCTGGTGCCTTCCATGCAACGGAAATCGATGGGGCAAGAGCGAAGGCCACAGGGACTGCATGGTACAAGGTTTTGCACCACTCGCGCATAAGGGCCGAATGGCCCGGTGGCGCGCGGGTCCGTAGAGCCAAAAACCGCAATGACCGGGAGCGCCAGCGCCGCCGCAACGTGCATCAGGCCCGAGTCGTTGGTCACCACCAGCCGGCACCGCTCAAGCAGCGCCATCGACTGCCGAAGCGACGTTTCTCCCGCCACAATCACCGGCGTATGCTCCATCTCCGCAGCCACTTGCTCCGCCACCTGCTTTTCTCCCTGCGAGCCGAAAATCAGCACGTCGGCGCTGAGGGCCACGATCAGGCGGTCTGCCAGCTCCGCAAATCGCTCCGGCAGCCAGCGCTTGGCGGGACCATAAGATGCTCCGGGAGCCAGGCCGATAAGGAAGCGCGGGCCCTCAAGGGTAAGCGATCTAAGATGACGCTCCGCCCATGCTTCCTCTTCGGGCTGAAGCGCCAGCCGCGTTTCCATCGGCGGGCGAAGAGGCTCCGGCCGCGGAAGAATGCCCGCGCGGAATAGCAGGTGCAAGTAATAATAAAGCTGATGGCCGTAAGCGGCCGGCGGCGGCGCTTCAATGGCGTTGGACAGAAAGGCGCGGCGCCCACCGCGCGCATAGCCGATGCGAACGGGAATGCGCGCCCGCCAGGCCATCCAGGCGGCGTGAAAGGCGTTCTGAAACAAAATGGCGGCGTCAAACTTTTCATCCCGCAACCGGCGGATCAGCCTGGCGAAACCCTCCCTGCCACGATGCTCTCCCTCCGGATCGTAAACGATCAGGCGGCTTACGGCGGCGTGGCGATGATAAACGTCGCTGACCCACGGCTTTGCCACGACCGTAATTTCGGCATCGGAAAAGCGCGCCCGCAGCGCCTCGAGCGCGGGCAGCGAGATGACAACATCTCCGATCCAGTTCGTCGCCCGCACCATAATTTTGCGAGGCTCTTCGATCGTGCTTCCCCGTCCGCCCAAACCGCCACTCCTCCTTGCTCTGAGCGAGTATAGCAAAGCGGAGACCGGAAGGTGATAGCCGTTAGTGCGTCGCGTCCGGCGTCGAACACAGGGTAGCTGCAGCGAGCGTCTCTCTCGTCTCGGGCTCTTCACAAACCCACGACGAATTGAAAAGCGAATTCGTCGCCACCACTTCAAGCTCCGGCTGAAAATATGCCGATGGGAAAAAGTCGGTGTAAAATGAAAATCCCGATTCGGGCAGCGAATAGCCCAGCGTGTGGTGCGTCGAAAGTGCCTTTATTTCTGATCGCACTCCAAGGCTCCCGCATGTGTAAAGAAGTGTTGGACGCGCCACAGGACAGGACAGGGCAGGAGGTTGATGATGGAGCGCGAATACGCATTCGAGATGGCGACTTCCGCGATCCGGTTTGGCGCAGGGGTGACGCGCGAGGTCGGGGCGGAATTGGCCGACCTTGGCAAGCGGAACGTCCTGGTCTTCACGGATCAGAACCTGCGCGTTCTGCCGCCCGTTGCCACCGTCCTTGAATCGCTGGAGGCGCACAAGATTCGTTTCTCCATCTTCGATCGCGTCCGCGTTGAGCCAACCGATGAATCTTTTCAGCAAGCAACGGCCGCCGCTCAAGCCGATGAATTTGACGCCTTCGTCGCGGTGGGCGGCGGCTCAACAATGGACACCGCCAAGGCAGCGAATCTTTACTCGTGCTACCCGGCCGATTTCCTCGACTACGTTAATCCGCCTATTGGCAAAGGTCAGCCCGTCCCGGGCCCGGTCAAGCCTCTCATTGCAATTCCCACCACAGCCGGGACGGGCAGCGAAACAACCGGAGTGGCCATCTTTGACTTTGTTCGCATCCACGCCAAGACGGGCATTGCCCACCGCCGCTTGAAGCCAACGCTGGGCCTCATCGACCCTGAGAATACCCGCACGCTTCCCCCCGCCGTCGCCGCGTCTTCGGGCCTGGACGTGCTGAGCCACGCCATTGAATCCTACACCGCTTTGCCCTTTGGCCAGCGTCCGAGGCCCGAGCGGCCGATTCTTCGCCCCGCCTACCAGGGATCCAACCCGATCAGCGACGTATGGAGTCTTGAAGCGCTCCAACGCGTGGCAACCTATCTGAGGCGCGCGGTGGCGGACCCGGCGGACGATGAAG
>JASHTR010000088.1 GCA_030040455.1 Terriglobia bacterium
GACACGAACCACGGCTTTTGAAACGCCGCAGCGTTAAAAAGCGAACGCTACGCTTCCCCACCACGGTTCAAGGCTTCGGTATAGGTTGGCGCTCCTCTGCCTTGCTTTTCAGCTCCTCAAGCTCGTGCCTCAGCTTCGATTGGCGCCGGGTCATGACCCAGGCATAGATCACGAATACGATCCATACGAGGCCATAAGCAAAGAAGAGAAATTTGTCGTTCGGGTCAGTCATGGTGATTTACCCCATCGCCAGTTCGCGGCGCAGCCGGGCCGTTTCCCGGCGCAGCCGGATCAGCGCGATGCCCTGGCGCAGAAGCAAAAAATAGAGGCACATAAATGCTCCGATGCTCACAAGGAGGGCAAGGAGCATTTTGGGCGGAAGCCCTGAATCAGGACCGCCCATGATTACGGGCTGAGGGTGCTGCGTCCTCCACCATCGGATTGACATATAATCGATGGGAACGTCGACAAAGCCAATGATCCCCACCACAGCGCTCAGCAGCGCGGCGCGCCCCGGGTTGATAAAAAAGCTGCGCACCAAAAGATAAGCCACAAAGAGCAGCCAGAGCACGAACGTGAGAGTGAGCCGCGGGTCCCATGCCCACCAGACTCCCCAGATAGGCTTTGCCCAAAGCGGGCCAGTGATCAAAACACTGGAGCAAAAAACGAATCCCACTTCTCCCGATGCGAGCGCGAGAGCATCCGCAGATTCAGAGCGTTTCCAGAGGTATCCCACGCTGCCAAGGAAAATGACGAAATAGGCGAGGAGTGCCACCCACGCTGTGGGCACGTGAAGGTACATGATCCGGTAGACGTTCCCCTGGTTCGCCTCGTTCGGGGTATAGATGAGGGCCAGATAAAGCGCCACCACGATCCAGACCAACGTCAGGATCGCGTGCGCCGTCATGGAAGAGTTCTTCTTCATCCTATTCTTCCAGAACGTACTCAAACAGCAAAAACGACAACACAACAAATATAATGCTAAAAGCTACCAGTAACTTCACCCAGCTTGCATATAAAGAGGGCGGATCATGCTTAAGGACGCTGGTGGTGGCTTCAATGGCTCCGATGAAAACCGGTACGGCCACCGGAAACTGCAAGACGGGCAGCATCACCTCTCTCATGCGCGTGTTGGCGGCGACCGCGCCGAAAATCACTCCAACGGCCACATAGCCCAGCGTGCCGAAGAACACCACGCAGACGAACCACTTGAACGTGGGCAAAAAGGAGAAATTATACCAAAGCGACGTTGCGAAGACGATGACAGCCTCTGCAACCGCCAGGAAGAGAAGATTTGCCAGCGTTTTCGCCAGATAGATCAGGCCTGGATCGATGGGGGCGAGCCGCAGGACGTCCAGACACATGTTTTCGCGCTCGGCGGCAAAAGAGCGATTAAACGCCAGGATGCCGGCGAAAGCAAAAGCAATCCAGAGCACCCCCGGCAGCAACCTCAGCGACTCTTCTCCACCCGGCTGAAAAGCGAAGTCAAAGAGAAAAACCACCAGCAAGCCGAAGACGCAAACTGAGGCAATTGCCTCCCGCTGTCGCCACTCGATTCGTAAATCCTTCAGGAAAAGTGTCCAGACAATATCAATGCTGCGCATCATGGGCGTTTAATGGTGAAACAACTGCCCTACGCGACGCTTTCATCATGGTTACGGCAAGGGTAATATGGCGCGGGTCTTTGATGTGGATCCGCGGATGTACGTCGGGAGGGAAGATGGCGAGCGCGTTCCGGGCGGAACCTACGTTTTAATGGTTATAAGTCCCTGCCCGGATTGTTGAATGCCTGGAAGCCTTTGGCATCGATTGGGCATCAACAAATGTACCCTGTCATTCCTTGTAACCGCTCTTGCCAGGAGGCTTGTTCTGCGCGGTCTGAAGACTTGCGCCCTCGATCCATTCCAGGATCGTTTTATACTGCCAGCTATTATCGTTGCCCTTCCACCTTTGCCCACCGTTGTGGGAAGCATAATAGTCGGTGATGTTTCCTCCCGTCTCCGCCGCGTGCGTGGGCTTCACCAGAATCAGGCTGTGGCGGGGATCGCTGATATCGACAACGCGCATGGCATATTTATAATTCTGCTCGCTCATCGAGGGAAGGAATTTGCCCTGTTCGTCGGGTCCCGTGAGCTTGAAAATGGCGTGAGAGGCGTGGCAGATGACGCACGCCTTGCCGTCCGGCCCTACCTGAGACAGAATCGGCTCAACACGCTTCACAAAGTAATCGTAGTTGAGTACCGCACCCGGCTTGACGTCAGCCAAGGCATCCGCAAGCTTTTTGCCGCCGAGCACGTTCGCGGCGATCAACTGCAGTCGGGGATTAGGATCGTTCTGCAGTCGCCGGACGGCCACCTGGAAGTCCGGACGGGCCTCAATCCCTTTATACCGGCGCAACAGGTCGAGGGCGGAGGCGCGCACGTTGGCATCCTTATCGTAGAGGCTGGCGATCACTGCCTGCAAGACGACGGGGTACTGCAAAAAGTCGGGCGTCTTGTATTTCTTATAAGCATAACTGTTGGCGAGCAGCCCTGCGGCATCCTGTGAAACTCCAAGGCCGGCCGTGCCCACGCGGAGACGCATAAACTTGGGGTCCGTCACTTCGGTGATCAGAATATTACGCTGCTGGCTTCCAATTTGATAAAAGGCGTCTTCCACCCGCTTTTTATCCTGGGGAGAATCCAGGAAACGTTCCAGGATAATGTCCACCGATGCCTTTTCAACGTCGGTATTCGGGTCGTGGAGGCCTTGAAACACGCGGTCCTGGAAATGAGGATTGCTGATAAGGCTTCCAAAGGAAGAAGCCGCCGTCATTACCTGGGCGTAATCCTTCGGACGCGGCTCCTGTTGAAGCAACTGACCGACGGCTTCCGCCACTTCGCTCTCACGCGTCCAGGGGGAACCATCGGGGAGGCTTGCGAGCAGCGGCAGCACCACCCCGCGGGCATCAGGGCCGCCCTGCCGCAGAATTTCAACCACCGTTTTGACCAAGTCAGGGTTGGGAATATCCGGAGAATTGATGTTCAGCAAGCCGCGTTGCCCGTCCTGATAAACATAGCTCACCGTTTGCCGCACCTGCGCGTTCGGGTCCATCGTAAGCTTAAGCGCAGCCAGCGCGAAGCGTTGGTCTCCCGCTCCTTCCAACGTGCTGCCCGCCTTCAGCACTTCAATTTTCATCTCGCTATTGGCACCCTGAAGGCAATCGACCAGCGCTTCTTCCAGTTGCGGCCCGGAGCTGCGGAAGAAATGGATCAGGTCGCTGTCATTGCCGATGCGGGTTTGATAGAAACTGTTGTGCGGATCGTACTTAAAATCCGCCGTTTCCTGGTAGGGAGGATAGACGTAGCCCGGCTGGTCAAGGTCGGGCACGCCCTCGACGTATTGCGTAAGAACTCTGGGCAAGCCGATGGCTACCTGACCGGGCTTAAGGGTAGGCAAGGCATAGTGACGGATGTGAAAATCCCACATCGCGTTGAGAATACTTATGCGACCCTCGGGCGGAGCCGCGCGCAAGACGCGGGCCAGCACCTGCGCCTGGCCCCGAACCACCGTTTCATAACCTTGTCTGATGCGTTCCTGGTCTGCCTTCGTCGCCGCCGTCCTGATCCACGCCTGCATGTAGCCGGTGTTCTCGTCGAGCACGTTGTAGACGCTCTCCATGAGGCCGCGCCGCACCATGGCGTCATGCTCCTGCCCGAGGCGCGTAGCCAGTGCCTCCAGAATGCCGTTGCGCTCGGCAGGATGGTCCACTTTCCAGTAATACCAGCGCCATAGCCCGGCGGCCGCCTGAAAGCGAATATACGGAGCCGGATCGTTCAGGTCTTTCGTCAAGCCAGCCAGCAGCGCTGGATGGCTCGTCAGGCTTTTGAAGTGCTGGTTGAAGAGCCGCGTTGCGCCCCAGCGCTCACGCGCATTGGGCGAGTTGAGCGCCTCCGCGAGCATTGCGCTGCCCTGGTCCGCCACCCCCGGGCGGCTGGAGAGAATCCGCCGCAGCGACCACGCCGCCGTACACTGCACCACCTTGCTTGGGTCGCCGAGCGCGTGGGTGAGCGCGGAAATAGAGCCAGGGTCTTTCATATGACCTAGCGCGCGCGCCGCGGCCTCGCGGGCGAGCGGCTGAGGACTGGTTGCCAGCACGTGCCGGATTTGTTTGAGCACGGGCTCCGGAGCCAGGTCCCAAAACTGGTCAAGCTGGTCGAGAAGGCGCGGCAGGTCGCCCGTGGCGAGACGGGAGGGTGGAGCGGGAAACGCATCATCCCATCCCTTCTTGCCGGCGGGCCGCTTGTCCGGACCGGGATAAAGCTGGGAAAGCGCCATCACCGCGAATTCAGTAGCGCGGAAAGGCGTATTGAAGCCCTGGTAGACAGGGTCGCCTTCCCAATCTCCTTCCGTGCGCTGCGCATGCAGGCAAACTTGGACCGCGCGCGCCATTCGCGGGTCCGTCTCCGGCCGGCGACCGGCCAGAGCCAGAGCATAGATCGAATGATAGGAGATAAAGTCCGCCGTCTTCCGGGTTTTGTCGAATGGATAAGGCCACATGCCATCAGGTTCCTGATAGCTGTAAAGTTCCTCGATCAGCGAGTCTAACTGCCGGGAGTATTTCTGCCGCCCGATGGTCGCCAGGAACTGGATCTTCCAATTCAGGTCAATCATATTCTTGGGCACGTAGGGGACGGCGAGTCGCTCCACCATGTCGCGCTCGGTGAGCCATTGCGGGTCGTGAGTCTGCTGATAGAGGAAATTGAAGGTCTGCCAACTTTGGTCCGCAATTTCGAAAGGACTGATGTCCGGCTCGCAGCCGTCCACTTCATTGCCGGGCATCTGGGTGCGGTCCTTATAGTGAATCTCCAGGAATTTGGCGTAAGGGATGGCAAAGTCGGCGCGCGGCACGTCGTGGGTGACGTTGGTTTCAAACCAATGCGTGAGCAGAGGCAGGCGGCTGGAGACGGTGCGCGCGGAATAGATCACCCGCACCCAGTTGACGCCCGGCTCGCCATAAAGAGGCCGGGCATTGTTGTAGAGCCGGTCGGTGATGAATTCGAGCGACTTGCGCTGCACCGGCGGATAGCCGTTGCGGATGGCCGTGAGCTCGCCGCGCGTGGTGAATTGCGATGGATGGCAGGCAATGCAAAGTTCCGTTTCCGAATGTGTCATTGTGGTGCGCAGAGCGATCGAGCCCCGGCGCGGCGTGTTCGAAAGCCACGTATCGCCCATGTTAATCAGAAAATCCATCCCGGTTCGCACCGCCTGATGCGGGTCCGTATAGGGAGGGATTGGATAAGAATAAGTGCGCAACTGCCAGGCAGGGTGGTTCGCATCCACACGAACGTAGTAGGTTTGGCCAGGATCGAGGACGCGGGTGCGGAATTTGTAAAGGCCGGGATAATTTTGCGTGGACTCAATCTGGTAAACGAATTCGCCCTTTTTATAGGGGACAAGGTTGGATTGCCCGCTCTTGTCTTTTTCGAGTTGATAGAGGTAAACGTCGAACGGCACGTCGCGGTCGGTGACGCTCAGCACAAAATAGGCGAGACGCGGCTCTTTTCCCTGAAACGTGAAGCGAAACCACTGGAAGCCCTTGATCATGGCAGCGTACGTATCTTCAACGGGCGCGGGGGCGTAAGGCCGCTCATCGGCGCTTCCATAAATGGTCTGCCCAAACTCAAACGACTGCGCGTGATGCCAATCGCCGTTGGGGTAAGCCGCAATCACCGCGGGTTCGGCTTTCGAAGCCATCGGAATACGATTTGCGGAGACGGTAATTTCCGGGATCGTGCCACCGCTTGCGGCAGTCAAGACCACGCTGCCGCGCCCTTCAACGCGCGGCCTGAGCGTGAGATAGAAATCCAAGTCAGCGCTGTGCAGCCATTTGGCCGCAACCGGGCCGGCGGCATCTGCGATGGTCGCGCGAATGGAGTCCCTGCCCTGAATCGCAAGCGGGTCTTTGACGCTTACCGTGATTCCATAGAGAGAATCGGGGCGCAACACGCCCAAATCAACGCGGCGCTCCGCCGGGCGTGGAGGGATCGGTCGCGGGCTCCCGCCAGCGTGCACGGCCTGAAACAGAAATACTGCCGCCACACCCGCAAGGCCCAGACAAACAAGATTCCAAATGCTCCTCACCCGACTGCTTGGCGACCCCATTTCTTCCTCCATCCCTCACTAATGCGCCATATTATATATCTGGGCTTGGCAGATTGAAACGCCTTTGTTCAAGGCGGAGGTGACGCCTCACTTTCGGCCTAGCATTGAGAGGATATGCAAAACGTTGAGCTGACCATCACTGCAAGCACAACCGGGGGCAAGGGGAAGAAGGTTTTGAAAATCTCCGGCCCTATGGTGATTAGCAATCTCTTTGAGTTTTAAGACGTGATACGCGCGGAAAGCGCGCCGCTTGTCGTGCGACCCGCTCATGGCTTGCGGCATCGAAAACGGTTTTGCCCGAATTGATCCGCCATCGCGCCCGAAAAGATCGGCAAATGATAGTAAGAACGAACTTCCGATTTCAAATCGAAAAGGCTCAGTCTGGAAAACAGATCAATCTCAGCAAGCAAATTACGCCAAAATTCAATTCAATGACCGGACAGTAGTGGCCAGACGAGCATCACTATTTTAGTTTGTTATAGACTGCCTTGCCGCCCAGGATGGTGCATAAAGCCTCGATATCCTTGATTTGGTCGACTGGGCAGGAAAGGTAATTCCTTGAAATCACCACCATGTCCGCCAGCTTGCCGGGTGAAATGGACCCCTTCTCTTTGTCTTCGAAACAAAGATAAGCGCCGTTCAGCGTGTACATCTTCAGCGCTTCCTGGCGCGTGAGACGTTGCGCGGGATTCAGCACCGTTCCATCTATGGTCTTCCGCGTAATGGCAATCCACATCCCGAGAAAAGGGTCGTAGGGATTCGTGGACGTTTTGGGATCGAACCCGATCATGTGATCGGAGCCGCCGGCAACGACGATGCCCGCATCAAACAAAGACCGCAGTGGGAGAAAGTTGGCCATTCGCGCGGGCCCAAGCACATTTTTGATCGCCGGCCCGTCCAGGTAGAGCCAAGCCGGTTGGCAATCAAACGAAACTCCCAGCCTCCGGGCAAGCTCGATCGCGTGCGGGTCCGGGAAATCGCCATGGGTCACATTAAACCGCAGGTCGCGGACGGGCTTTCCTGTATTGGCCACCTCGTAGGCCTTCAGGAGAAGGTCTGTTGCACCACCTCCGGTAGTATGCGCGGTCATCTGCCAACCAAGCTGATCCGCAGTTTTCGCCATAGCGACCAAGTTCGCTTCCGGGACTTGCAGGATACCGCGGAATGACGGATCCTCGAAGCCATACATTTCCGTCCTTGTTCCATACGGCTTCCTCAGATAGGCGGTTCCAATGGTAATTCCGCCATCCACAAACGTTTTGAGTGATCCGACGCGGTAGAGGTCGTCGCCCCAGCCCGTCACAAAGGGGATCTGCAGGATCTGTTTTCGAACCTGTTCCGGCGTCCCCTGGGCGCTGATGATGTAAGTCACGTAACTCCTGACAGTGAGCTGTCCCCTATGCTCAAGCTCCTCGTAAGTGCGAAATCCTGCTGGCCCCTCAGCCCGGTCAATGATGCTCGTAATGCCCACAGCATTGTAGTGGTGTTCCATTGCTCGAAGAGCCCAGAGGCGGTCTCGGGCGGTGACGGGCGGCCCAGCCATGAGTCGTGCCAGCAATTCGCGGGTGCCGAGAATGAGGCCGGTGGGGTAGCCCTGAGCGTCCTCAATGATTCTTCCATTCGGCGGCTGAGGTGTATCGCGGGAGATACCAGCCTCCTTCAGAGCGACCGAGCTCAACACCGAAGCATAGCCGTTATCCACCACCACCGCGCGCCCGGGGGCGGCCGCGTCAAGCTCCGCGCGGGTGGGATAGCGCCGTTCCTTGAGGCGCGTCACAAGGACGTGGGGGACTCGGATTACTTCACCGGCAGGTAAGCTGGCGGCTTCATGGCGGATGAAAGCCTGAATCTCCGGGATCGTGTGCAAGGGTGGAATCAGGCCGTGCTCTTCGGCGAGGGCCGCCGCGATCGGATGGCAATGGCTATCTATGAGTCCGGGCAGGACACATCTCCTCTGCAGATTGATCTTGACCGTTGAGGGACCTGCCGTGCGGAGCACGGCGGCATCGGAACCGACGCTGACAAACCGGTCGCCCCGGATCGCAACCGCCTGGGCTATCGGATGCGCCTTCCACATCGTGACAACCACGCCATTGTAATAGATCGTATCCGGCGCCTGCTGGGCAAGCGCGGGGATGACCGCTAAGAGAAGGCAAGCGGCGATGACGCACTGCAACGCGCCGCCCGGTCCGAACTGAAACGACCGACTTACAAGTCTCATCATGATACTCCCGTTTCGAAATTCAGAATTTTTAGGTTGCGCTCGGCATGCGAGGACTGATTGAGGATTTTTATTCCGGCCAGGGCGCGCTGACCAACAAAATGATCGGGCTGTAGAAGTTGGATGACGTTAGCGTTTCTCCCGGCGTACTCAGGCTACAGATGTGCTACTTCGCGACGAGCGCTTACGCCAGGTACTTCAGGCTTTCTTTAACCAGGCGCTCGGTCCCAGCGAATGGGCCTTCGCCCCCGCTCTCGCATTCCATGGAGAAATACCCGCGATACCCACTAGCCTTGGCGATAGCAAAGATCTTGCCGACGTCAATCTTGTATACCGTACCGTTGCGGCCGGTCACCTGATCCTTGACGTGGGACATGTTGAAGGCGTGTTTGAACATCTGGGTCAAGCCCCTTTGGTTGAAGGCGGCGCCCCCAGGATGGCGGATGGAATTGCCGAAGTCGGGCAAGGCGCGAAGGTAGGGGTTGCGGACCATTCCGATGACCTTGACGATGAAGAAGGGATTCTCATCAATAATGTTATCGTTCTCCAGATTGACGACGATATTTTTCTTGGCGCCGTATTCCGCTAGGCGGCCAAGGCTTCGCGCCGCACGCTCGGCATCCGGCGCAACACGAGGAGAACCCTCGAGGTGTTGGCGGACGCTAGGTGATCCGAGGGCCTCTGCAACATCGATCCACTTGTGGCTGTTCGCCACCGCCGCCTGCACCTTTGCAGGGTCCGGATCCCAGAATTGTCCCCCTCCGAGCCCCAAACCCACCAGGTGCGACCCGGCCTGGGCCACCGACTTGCGGAATCGCTCCAGGTAGGCTGGATCGGTCGACTCAAAGTGATAGACGACGGGGTTGATGTTATAAATGCCAAAGCGCTTCACGGCCATCGCTGCGAAGTCCGTGAGCTTGATCTTATCCGGGCCCTGGTTGTGCGAGGTCGCGATGTACGCGCGAAAAGGATAAGAGGTCAGCGCCAGGCGGCTGCGCGGAGCGGTGGGAAAGTCGAGGTGCGGCTGCCGGGCCAGCAATACCGCGGCATTGCCCGCCACCACCGCCCCCAGCCCGGCGGCTGAGGCAAGAAATTTCCGGCGTGATAATTCCATAGCTAGTCCTCCTCGGTCTGCCTTCGCTAACAGCGTCTCGACAGCGACGCTGCGGCCCACACAGAGTATAGTGTTCCCAATCCCAACGTCAAGAATTGAAGATGACTTTTATCAAGCCTATTTAGAAATGTCCCCGATCCGTCGATAATGCGAGAAAACGGGTAGTCATGGGCTTAGGCATAAAGCGGCGCTGCGCTACTTTATGCACTACTCTTTATTCTTATTACAAGTCGCTGCTGCCCACCTCGGAAGGGGACGGCGTCGATACGCTTGAAGCGCGCCCCCATATATTGCACGCTCCCGCCGGTGCGATACAAAGAGCGACTATTGAGAGTGCTGAAGGATTCGCCAAATGGTGCCACTGAAAATCATCGCTTGTGCCTCCTTGGGAACACCGCAAGCATCCAGCATTTTGTGGTAGCGGGCCCGCGCGCGGTCGAACTCGGCCAAGCCGCCCCGGAATGTATCCGAGCCGAAAACTAGCTTTTCAAATGCACTGACGCCCGATTGGGGGGTGTGGGGACTCACGACGCCCGTCCACCAGAAGATGGATTTGAAGAACGTGTAGTCATTCGCTTTTTTAATCAGGGATGATCCGGAGAGATCGAAGTAAAGATTGGGGCTCCAACGGCCAATCTCGGCCGCTTCGGCATAGTCGGGGTTGCCCATGTGAGCGCCGATCACCGTGACCTGGGGGAATTCCCTTGCGATAAGGTCCAGGCGTGTGACGCGGTTGCGGTCAAAGCTGACGTCCTCGGGGATCTGAGGAGTGTCGCGGGCTACGATTCCGGTGTGGAAGAGCAGGATCATGTGGTATTTTTCAGCCCGCTGGTAGATGGCGGTCGTCATAATTGTGGAGCGCGGAGGACATCTCTCCCAGCCCGCGAAAGCCCGCCGCGTGAAAGCGGTCAACCTGCTCGACCACATCCGGCGCGTCGAGTTTGATAGCTCCAAACCCGATCAGACGGTTGGGATGCTGCTGGATCGCGGCGCGCGCCGGTTGTAAGTCACGCGGCGGGGTGAGCAGAAAGGCCATTCCATCCACTGAATCCAGCTTGGCCACCAGCTTGGGAAGAAAAGCCGCGGTACTGTAATGTACGTGAACGTCAATAATTTTAGGCTGCTGCTGCGCCGGCAAAACC
>JASHTR010000089.1 GCA_030040455.1 Terriglobia bacterium
GGCGTTTGGATCGCCGAAGAAGCTCAAGGTGGTGATCTTCTTTGTGACGTCCGTCTGCAATGCCAAGTGCCGCACCTGTTTCTACTGGGAGGAGCTGAACCACCGGGGTGACCTCACGTGGGCGGAAATCCAGAAGCTTTCGGCCACCATGCCGAGCTTTACCGATCTGTGGCTTTCAGGCGGTGAGCCGATGCTGCGCCGCGAGTTGGCGGAAATTGTTCACCTGTTCTACGAGCAGAACGGAATCCGATGGGTAAACCTTCCCACCAACGGTCTGCTTCCCGCGCGAACGGCGGAACGGGTGACGCAAATTCTGGAGGCAAATCCGGAGTTGCATTTGGATCTCAACGTCGCCGTGGACGGCCTTTATGAGATGCAGGATTCCATCCGCGCCGTGCCCGGCAACTTTCAAAAAACGCTCGAAACTCTGGAAGCCATTCAGCCCTGCCGCAAAAAATTCCCGAACTTTCGTGTGAACGTGAACACGGTGGTCTGCGCCGAGAATTTCGACCACGTCCTCGAAATCGCCGAATTCGTGAAAACCCGCTGCGCGGTGGATGGTCACTATTTCAA
The DNA here is from genome assembly GCA_030040455.1 of Terriglobia bacterium. Taxonomy (GTDB): domain Bacteria; phylum Acidobacteriota; class Terriglobia; order UBA7540; family UBA7540; genus RH2-MAG17b. The sequence goes on from JASHTR010000089.1 coordinate 574, forward strand.
CATCATCCGGGGCAACGCGAAGGAAGCAGGATTAAAGAAGCTCCCCGTGGAGAGGCTTCCGACCCTCTATAAAGAACTTCGGAAGGTTTACGCCTATTATGCCCCCACCATTCTGCGTCGCCTCGCGGGCGTCGAGCGCCGGGTGGGTAAGATGTACTACCAGGGGATGATGGCGCTTCACAATAAAATCCAACTGGCCAACATCGAGGCTCCTCATCCCTGGCCCATGCCCTGCACGGCGAGCCAAACCTCTCTGGTGATCGACTACAACGGGGACGTGCGAGCGTGCGAGCTGCGTGGAAAGCTCGCGAACCTTCGGGAATACGGCTGCGATTTCGAAAGGTTCTGGGAAAGCCAGACGCGGAAAGAGGAGGGCCGGGCTATCGTGCATGACCAGTGCTGGTGCACGCACGTCTGCTTCATCCATGACAGCCTGAGGCACTCTCGGAAAGCCATGCTCTTCGACGTGCCGCTTAGTTATCTTCAATCCAAGGTGGCCACCCTCGCGAGCTGAGGGTAAGGTGCCAGCGTCCCCACCGCCGAACCACCTCATAGCCCCTCCTTAATTAAGGAGGGAAGCCGCAGGCAGGGCGATCGAGGACAGCGTCGCACCTATCATGCATCCGGAGGAATGCTTTGGCAGAGGCACGTGACGGATACACAACTTACCTTTCGGATTTGAGGAGGGTGATGGATCGCCTTCCCTTGAAGGAGGCGGAGCGCGCCGCCGAAATTCTTTTCCGTGCCTACCAGGCGGACCATACGGTCTTCCTCTTTGGGAACGGTGGCAGCGCGGCCCTCGCCTCGCATATGGCGGCGGACCTCGGCAAATGCACTCATTTTCCCGGCCCGGAATGGATGGCGTCGGTGAAGCGGCTGAAGGCGCTGGCGGTTTCGGACAACACGCCGATGATCACCGCCTGGGCGAACGACACGGCTTACGAAAACGTGTTTGCAGGACAAATGGAAAACTTCATTCAAGCTGGCGATGTAGCGTTTGGCATCAGTGGCAGCGGCAACTCACCCAGCGTGCTTTGCGCCCTTGAGCTCGCGCGACGCAAGGGCGCGACCACCGTGGGTCTCGTGGGTTGCGGCGGCGGCAAGATGCAGGATTTGCTCGATTGTGTCGTCCTGGTGCCATCCGATAATATGCAGCGCGTGGAGGACGTTCATTTGATCCTCGCTCACATGATCTTTTTGGATTTAAAGCAGCGCATCGAATCCCACGCACGAGAGCACGTTGAGCAAACGACGTGAGCCATGCCTCTGGAATTTCAGTCCTTCCATCTGCGTTTCATCCCCCGGCTGCGCTCCGGATGCCTGCCGAATGGGAGCCGCACGAGGCCACGTGGATCGCGTGGCCGCATAACGCCTCCGACTGGCCCGGAAAGTTCGCGCCTATTCCCTGGGTTTACAGTGAGATTGCGCGCAAGATCACGCCCGGCGAGATTTTGCGCGTGCTGGTGAGTTCTGCCGCGCAGCAAGCGCGCGCGTTGAGGATTCTGAAGCGTGCTGGCGTGGACCTCGCCTGCGTGGAATTCTTCCGCTTCCCGACGAATCGCAGTTGGACGCGCGATTACGGACCTGTTTTCGTCCGGACGCATTCCGAGGCCGGAGGGGAAGCCGGCACGGCCATCGCCCGGTTCAAATTCAACGCGTGGGCGAAATACCCTGATTGGGAGCTGGATGATGCGGTGGCCGTCCGCGTGGCAGAGAGTTGCGGCTTTCCGCTCGTGACAGCAGAGGTTGAGGGAGCGCGCTTCGTTCTCGAAGGCGGAAGCATCGACGTGAACGGCGAAGGCGCGCTCCTCACCACCGAAGAGTGTTTGCTGGATGCTTCTCTCCAGCCACGCAATCCGCATCTCGGTCGCGCGGCGATTGAAGACGCGCTGGGCCGCTTCCTGGGGGCGGATACGGTCGTCTGGCTCGGACGCGGCATTGCTGGCGACGATACCCACGGCCATGTGGACGATGTGGCCCGCTTCACCGGCCGTCGCACTGTGACGCTCTGCCAGGAAGCTGACCCTCGAGATCCCAACTACGGGCCGCTTCAGGAGAACCGCGAGCGCCTGGAGGGATTGCGGTTGCGCGATGGCTCAAAGATTGAGGTGGTCCCGCTGCCGATGCCTTCGCCGCTCTATCTGGACGGCCAGCGACTGCCGGCGAGTTATGCGAATTTCTACATCGCCAATGCGGCCGTTCTCGTGCCCACGTTTAACGATCCCAAGGATGGCGTGGCGCTCGGCATCCTCTCCGAGCTGTTCAAGGATCGACCGGTCATCGGCATTCACGCGGTGGACTTGGCGTGGGGCCTCGGAACGCTCCACTGCCTCACTCAGCAGCAGCCCCAAAGCGCGCGAGGTGATAGAGGGAGGGACGCATAGCGAATCAAGACCGCGGCCGGCGCGGTGGCTGGTACGCCTGGAGGGATTCGAACCCCCGACCTGTTGCTCCGGAGGCTAGGTAGGGTAAGGAATCTCGTTGATTTTGCAGCACGCTTGGCAACGCTTGAGTACCAAAAAACCCGGCAAAAACGCCAAATTGGTACTGATTTGGTACTCGTTTGGCTGCTCCTCGCCGGAACGAAGCTCCGGGAGTAAAACGTGATATAGTGAGCCGAGGAGCTGAAATGAAGCTGGTGATTACTATTTATCAGGACGAAGACGGAGTCTATATCGCCGAATGCCCGTCCATTCCGGGATGCGTGAGTCAGGGCACGAGTGAAGAGGAAGCGGAGAAAAACGTGCGCCAAGCCATCCAGGAATGCCTTGCCGTCCGTGCGGAGAAGCACATGCCGCTGATGGTCACCACGCGTGAAGTGGAAGTTGTTACTTGATGCCGCCCGTTCCCGTGCTTCGACCTCGGGACGTTGTGGCCGCTTTCCGCAAGCTCGGCTGGGAAGTTCGGCATCGCGGCAGCCACATTATTCTCACCAAACCTGGGCATCCCGCGACCCTCTGTGTTCCCGACCATCCCCAAGTTGCGCGAGGCACCTTGCGCGCTCTCATCACCCGTGCCGGATTGAGCGTGGAACAGTTTCTGACAGTCGTCCAAGAGTAAGTCTCCGGGCCGCATAGTCGACTATGGCCAGGATGTCCTCTGCCAGCAAATGCGTAGTCTCGGAGCGGCTGGGCCTCGCTCGCTGCCTCAGCCAGCCTCGGGATTGGGATCAGGTTTCAAAGAT
>JASHTR010000090.1 GCA_030040455.1 Terriglobia bacterium
CCCATGTGGTTGCCGTCCTGGGGGATTTGACCGTAGCGAAGCGAGTAATATCCGGCCTTGATGTTTTGGCCCCGGTAATCCTTGCTATCAGACGGGAAATGAATCAGCCCCACAAACTCGCCCACGGTCAGCCCCCCGTAAAGGACGTCTCCGGATGCCACAGCATTAGCGTTGGTGGGGAGGTCTTTGCGCCACCAAATCTGGCAAACCGGCGTCCCTTGCGCGCTCACAAACCGAACCCCTTGCGCCTCAAGATCGGATGCAACTGCGCTCGGGATCGCCGACGCATTCGGAGCGCCGCCCGTCTCAACCTTATAGGTGGTCTGCCCCCAGGCGAAGGACGAAAGGAAAAATATGGTGGCAATAAAAAGGATGATGGCACTTTTCTTCATCAGGCTATCTACCTCATTTATGCGGATTTGACTTTTTGAGCCCTGTTTCCCCTCATTATTCCCCAACTCCTCTCCTCGGGGGCGGGGGACAGTGACGAGCATCGCGAGCCCCTTGAAATGCCCCTGCCTCACCCCTTTGAGGTGATCGCATCGCTCGCCTCTTGAACCTGAAGATGACGGCAAAAGAAGGGGAGCGCCCCGCGCGCCCCTCAGATCGCGTTTCGCAAAATCGCGTGTCCTTTACATATGGAAGCTGGCGATATAAGCGCTGCGGTCGTCCTGGCTGTTCCAGACCACACCCAGGCCCGCGCCATCAAAGGCCTCCGCCACCGTGTAAGCCGGCATGGCGTGTGAAACCTTGGTGAGCGGCGGATAATAGCGCACCTCGTTGCCGCAGATGCCATCTCCGGCGCAGAGGCTGCGGGTTTGAACTCGCGCTAGGGTGCCCGCCACCAGAGTAACGGTGCCATTCATTTCGCCGCTAAAATTCACGCGAATGGGGGCGCGGTCAATACGAACCACGTGCGCTACCAAGCGGCCTCCGGCGGCGTGAGCAAACTCGATCAAGGCGTCCCTCTGCGCGGCATTGGCCCGCTGATCGACGATAAGAATCGATTTGGCCGGGAATGGGTTGTGATACGGATCGCCCAGATTATCTTTCGCCCGAACCACGGCAACCACGCTAAGCCCGCTCAAGTTTGTTCCACGCCACTCGCCCTGGCTGATCTTCCAGGCAACGATGGCGTGTCGCCCTTCTACGCCCACCTCGGAATTTGCAAAGCAGGGGCCAGTGTAAACGTCCGCGCTTCGCACTTCCACGTAACTGCCCTGAATAGCAGCACTCGAAGGAATAGCCCCTACGGCGAGGATCACCAAGGCGATGATGCCGCTTGCAAGAACCTTTCTCATCTCACAGCCTCCTTAAAGAAAACTACACCCTCTTCATTTGAATTCTAACGCGCCCCGTAGCAGAATTCAACGCGAACCAGCACCTCCGAATAACGCTTCAGAAGGTGCGAATGATTCGAATCTGTCACGCTGCAGCAAAGCATCCCGGCACTTGCTTGAAAATAAGCAGAGACAAGCCGCCGCGCTCCGTGCGCGCGCGCCATCGACGTGACTGTGCCCCTCAAGACGCCTCACCTTCTTGCTGCGAGCATAATGATATAATGCGAGCAAGGTTTAGCCATATGAGAAGGATTTTAGGGCTGTTTGCCGTCGTTTTCTGCGTGTCAAGCTTCAGCGCTGCCCAGCAAACGCGCACCATCGTGGTTTTCCCGTTTGAGAACCAGAGTGCCAGCTCTGATTTAGGATGGATTTCCGAAGCTTTTGCTGAGGTTCTTTCCACGCGCTTGGCAGGAAGAGGCCGGTTCATCCTCGGCCGCAAGGAGCGGAATGAGGCTTATCAGCAGCTTGGTGTTCCCCCGAACACAACACTCACCCTGGCCAGCGAATATAAGGTGGCTCAGATTCTGGGCGTTGACTGGGCGGTCGTGGGAAGTTTTAGAATAAAAGGCCAGCAATTGACAACCCAAGCCCAGCTCCTTGACCTGCCTCTTCTCCGATTATCTCCTCCCGTTCAGGAGTCCGGAGCGCTCAGCGAGTTGGTCCAGATTCAGACTCAGCTTGCTTGGCGGATTCTGACCCGCTATGACGGCAATTTCAACGCCGTTACGGAACAGGACTTTCTCGATACTTTCCCAACTCTCCGCCTTGATGCTTTCGAGAATTACATCCGTGGCATCCTCGCGACCGACGAAGCCAGCAAAGTGCAGTTCCTCACGGCTGCCGACCGGCTGAATCCCGCCGATCATCGGGCTGCGTTCGCCCTGGGCCAGTATTATTTCAGCCAGAAGGACTATCAGGATTCGGCCCTCTGGCTTTCGAAGCTGGATCCGAAGGACGTTAACTATCTCACCGCGCTCTTTCTAATGGGAGTGGACGATTTCATGCTGGGCCAAAACAAGGGAGCCGAAAGCGCGTTCCACTCGCTCTCCGAGCAGATTCCCCTCAGCGAGGTTTGGAACAATCTCGGAGTTCTAGCGGTGCGGCGGGAGGATTACCAAGGCGCCCTGGCCAGCTTTGAGCGCGCTTATGCGGGCGATTCATCTGATCCTGACTACGCCTACAATCTTGGCGTCTGCTATTGCGATTTGAAAGAGTACAGCCAGGCGACGAAATACCTTCAGAAGGCGCTCCAACAGGATTCCAATAGCCTGGCAGCACGCACGATGCTGGCCTACGCCTTGCAACAGGAGGGCGATTCGGTGGGCAGCCAGGCGCAGCTTGAGTGGGTTGCCAACCACGACGGCAAATCGATGGCCGACCTGAACACCAGCATTCTGCCCGAGCCCCGGTTGAAAAAAAATTTCAACGGGGCGGCGTTCCGGTTGTTGGCGGTTGCCGTGCACAATTCGCTCGAAAGCGATCTCGCAAAGTTGCCTCCCGAAGAGCATGGGAAGGTGCACCTGGCAAGAGGAGAGCAATTCATTCAAAAGGATATGTTTCCGGAGGCGATCCGCGAGCTTACAGAGGCTGTCTCCCTGATGCCCGCCAACGTCGAAGCACGCCTCTCTCTGGGCGAAGCCTACGAGCTAAACGGAGCGCACCAGAAAGCGCTGGCGCAGTTTCAGGCCTTACTCGAACTCGATAATAATGCCGTCACGCATCTCTGGATGGCCCATGCTTACCTCTCGCTTCACCAGCCTTCCGAGGCGCTCAGCCAGTGCCATGAGGCGCTCAGCCTGGACCCAGGCAACGCCGACGCAACCAGCCTGATCAACGCCATCGAGCAGCAGGGACAAAGCCTGCGGAAGGACCCGTGAAACTTCGCTTGCTGACCGGTCAATTCGCTCTGGCGGTAATCGTCACGCTCGGCGCAGGTGGAGCTCAGCCGCCTCGGAAAGGGGACGTCAGCCATCCTCTCGTTATCCAGGTCAATCTCAGTGGCATTGTCGAGCCGGTCAGCGCGGAATACGTGGAGCGCGGAATCCTGCTGGCGAATCAGGCCGGCGCGCAAGCCGTTCTGCTGGAGATGAACACGCCAGGCGGCCTGGGCACGTCGATGCGCGGAATCATCCGCGCCATCGTCAACTCCCATGTTCCCATCATTGCTTACGTCGCGCCCAGCGGCAGTCGTGCCGCGTCAGCGGGCTTCTTTATTCTGATCTCTGCGGATGTGGCCGTCATGGCCCCCGGAACCAATGCGGGCGCGGCGCATCCGGTGCTCTTAAGCGGGGCCGACGTTGGGAAGACAGAAGCCGCCAAGATCGAAAATGACGCCGCAGCCTATATTCGCAGCATCGCCCAGCAGCGTGGAAGGAACGCCACGCTGGCCGAGGCCGGCGTGCGCCAAAGCAAGTCCTACACGAACGAGGAGGCACTCGAAGGACATCTGATTGACATGATTGCCAACAGTCCGCAGGAGATATTTAAGCAGCTTGACGGCAAGAGCATCCGACGTTTTAATGGAAGCACGACGGTCCTTCACCTGGCGGATGCCCACGTGGAAGTCTATGCA
>JASHTR010000091.1 GCA_030040455.1 Terriglobia bacterium
GAGCCTTTTTCCCCTCGGAGAGGCTGCCGGAAGGTTTCTCGATTTTCCCCAATATACGCGGCCAGCGGAATTTCGCGGGTTGAAGGTCCCGGAGGTCTTGCTCTCCGGAAACCACGAGCAGATTCGCCAATGGCGTTGCCGGGAGGCGATGCTGAAAACCTCCCGGCAACGCCCCGATTTACTGCAAAAAGATGGCGAGCGCTTTGAGGCGACGCGCATCGCGCGCGAAGAGACCTCGGGCGCTTTTGAACCGGCGGCAGGTGGCTGCCAAAACCAGAGAGGATAATCCCATGTCGTTGCTTCAGAAAATTGAGCAGGAGCAGATGAAAAAGAATTTGCCCTCCTTCCGGGCGGGCGACACCGTGCGCGTGCACGTCAGGATTAAGGAAGGAGATAAAGAGCGCGTCCAGGCCTTTGAAGGTACCGTCATCCGCATCCGGCGCGGAGGAATTAATTCTACGTTTACGGTGCGCAAGATTTCTTTTGGCCAAGGCGTTGAGCGCATTTTTCCGCTGCACTCGCCAGTGATTGAGAAGATTGAACCCATTCGCTCCGGGCGCGTCCGAAGGGCCAAGCTTTACTACCTTCGGAAGCTGAAGGGGCGGGCGGCACGGATCCGCGAGATGCGGACTGGGCAGCAGGAAAATAAGTGATGCGTGATAAGCGACAAGTGACAAGAGGCTAAAACTAGAAACCAGAAGTCAGAAATGAGGACTCGAAGAGGGCTTGTGCTTGTCTTTTATTTTTATCCCTGAAAGTGGGGTTGTCGTCGCAGCAGGCACTCAAAGTCAGAAAAGCGCTGACCGGTTTTGCTTCTGGTTTCTGAATTCTAGTTTCTGGTTTGTGAGGCCATGCCGCGCGCGAGAGATGCGAAAGATCTCGAATGCAACTGGGGGTTTGAGCGCCAGGCTTATCGTCGTGGGTGGTTGCACGTGGCGGGTTGTGACGAGGTGGGCCGCGGCGCGCTGTTGGGGCCTCTCTACGCCGCGGCAGTGATCCTCGATCCTTCAAAGCTCATCCCTGGAGTCAACGACTCGAAGAAGCTCGCGCCCGGGCGGCGCGCGGAGCTTGCCGAAAAGATCCGCTCCACCGCCATTGGCTTTCAAATTGTTGCGGTCAGCGCAGAAGAAGTAGACGCGCTTAACGTCTACCAGGCTTCGCGGCTTGCCATGATCCGGGCGCTCGAAGGCCTGACTCCTTCCCCGCAGTTTGTTCTCACCGATGCAATGCCCTTATGGGAAGCCGACCAGGGCTCCGGCGCTCTTCCACCTTATCGTAAGCTGATCCACGGCGATGCACGCTCGGTTTCAATTGCCGCCGCCTCAATTCTTGCAAAGGTGGCGCGTGACGCCTGCATGGAGGAGCTCGACCGCCTCTATCCGCACTATGGCCTTGCCAGGAACAAGGGATATGGAACGGCGGACCACCTGAAAGGCCTCGGCTTGTACGGACCCTGCCCCCAGCATCGTAAGACGTTTCAACCTGTTAAAAATTGCTCGCTTTCGCTCTTTCCTCAACCGGACTCGTGAGCCGCGCGGCTCGGGCAACGCCATGAAAACAGCGGAGGAGTGAGGCAGCGCCGGCTGCGCTTTTCGTAGCCTGCGGCTTTTGTACAGGGATTAATGGACAATCAGAGTTTCCAAAGACGGGAAGCTCTGCTACCGGTGGTTTGTGCAATTCGTGCGCGAACCTTTATCCGAATTCCGGACCGAGGATCGCCAGGAGAAAATCGGAGCGTTCTATGCCGCCGCAAGAGCCGCGAGCCATACGGGTGAGGGGGCGCGCGATTTTAAAGCCCAACGAGCGCAACTGCGCGGCTGCAAAGGAGCGGGACTTGATGCAATCCACAATAATGGTTCCACGCGTCGAGTGGGCGATGAAGTCTTTGAGTAGCCGGCGAGCAATCTTCTCGTCTTTGGCAATCCAGGGACCCAGATGGTCCGCGCGGCGGCCACGACGCCCGAGCGTGTAACCGGCCAGATTCCCCCCAGCTTCGACGGCTGCTGTGAAGGCAGGGGCGCTCTCGTGGAGTGAGCGCAGCAAGGCTCCCCGGTCGGCGCCAAAAACCTCCCGGTCCATTTTGAGGATTTCTTCCCGTAGGTTTTCCGAAACCAGGAATTCACGGTGCGTCGTCTCGCTACCCGACGGACGCTCAAGAACCCAGCGCTCGATTTCACATTCCGGCGTGAATCCTAGCCTCTCATAGAGCCGAATACCCTGCGGCGTCGCGTCAAGCTTGACCGCCGGAATTTGGAGCGACTCCAGATGCTCCAGCGCTCTATCCAAAAGCCGGGTGGCGATTCCCTGCCCCCGGTCTTCAGGGCTTACCAGCACCATGCCGATCCATGCCAGGCGACTTTCGTAAATGATGCTCGCCACCGTGCCGGCGATCCGACCTCCAACATCCGCCACAAAGCATCCCTCCGGGTTTATGGTGAGAAAACGTTCCCAATCCAATTCGGTTTGGTTCCAACCTGCGGCATCAATCAAATGCATTCCCGCCGGGATGTCGCTTCGCCGCATCCGGCGCATTCCAATTGAACGAGCCACTTTCGATTCCACTTTGCGCCTTTCGAGGGACTTTAACCGAATGTGCAATTATATTACGCGAAGCTCCGCCGTTGCGGCAGGAGCGCTGATTGTTGACTATCGCCAGGCCAGTGCCTCTATCAACCGCCGCTCACCTGGAAAATCACGCCGACATATTCACCCCTTCGGAGGCATTGCCAACGGGCCTTGAGCCCATGAATCGACGATTGCATGTTGGCAAGGCTCATGCGGGTCGCCATGATGCCCCTTGAAAAACCTGGGAGGAGTCGTGCTACACTCACTCAGAAACCCGCTCGCCGCAGAAAGGTGCCGCGAGTGGCTAGATGGGCCGTTAGCTCAATTGGTAGAGCAACTGACTCTTAATCAGTAGGTTGGGGGTTCGATTCCCTCACGGCTCACCATCCAACCCCTTGTTAATCAATCTCCTTCCAGTTTCACGCATGGCCTGGAACGGCCAAAACGTAACAAAACCGTACCAAAACCCGGCTAGCTTGGCTTGGCCGTGACAAAACTCTTACTATGCTTGTTGGCTTGCCGATCAAGTTTCGACAAGGCCTCTCGCATCATATTGAGCTTGGCCTGACTGTACCGCTTGAATACGTTGGCATCGCCTTGCCGCAGCATCAACGTGACGAAGTGATCGGCCACTCCTCCCAACAAGAAATCGCGCCGCTGTCTTCACATCCACCATAGCCTCAAAGCCGGCCGCTGCGGGGGCTGTTCGCTTGCTGCGGTAAATTGAACTTGTGCTGTTTCCATGATCGCTACTCCGAGCTACGGCAACTCTTGCCCAACGCTCAGCACCGCCCGTCCGCGTGCAGGGGAAGGGGTAGGAGCGAGGCGGTGTGGAAAGCTCTGCAGCGGCAGTTATCCTGGCCGCGCTGCACCCACGAGTCAGGAATCGTATTTTCATTGTTGGCGAGGAATATACACCCACCATCGAGGAACGGTGGGTTGCAGATTCTTTGGAACTGTGAGATGATTCTTATCGTATTCCGATAAGAGGATGGCATTGGGGCAAAAACGTACTGATCTTCTGCGTGGAACTCTCGACCTGCTGGTGTTGAAAGCAATTTCCCTGGAACCTTTGCACGGAGTCGCCATCTCCCGACGCATCACGCAAATCACACAAGGGGCGTTTCAGGTTAGTTTTGGTTCCCTTTTTCCCGCATTACACCGCATGGAGGAAAGGGGCTGGGTAGAAGCCGAGTGGCGCTCGTCCGACAATAATCGCCGCGCGAAATACTACCGGCTGACTTCCCCCGGCCGTGCCCAGCTCAAGGCTGAAGAGCGGCAATGGAACCAGGTGGTGAAAATCATGGCGGCGGCCGTTCAATCTACATAGCTCTAATAAGTTGCGGAAAAACTCACCAGGCGTGTCATGCTGAGCCCGTTCGCTCCGCTTCGAATCGCTCTGAGCGAAGCGAAGAGGCTCACGGCAAGCTCCGCGAAGGAGCTCAGGGTAAACTCTGCGAAGCATCCCTTGATTGTTGAAATCAAGGAAATACAGAGATCCTTCATCGTCCGCCGGCTGACGGACTCCTCAGGATGACAGTTCCGAGGCTTTTTCCGCAGCCTGCTAAATGGGGAACACCATGAGAAAACGGATCCTGAGCCTGTTCCAGAACTTCTTTCGTAAGCGCGCAGTCGAGCAAGCGCTCGATGATGAACTCCGTTCATCCGTTGAACTTCTGACTCAGGAGAAGATGAAAAAGGGGCTTTCGCAACCGCTCGCCCAGCGAGAAGCGCTCATAGAACTCGGCGGGATTGAGCAAGTGAAGGAAGAGGTTCGCGCAGTACGCGCTGGGCGCATTCTGGAGGATTTCGCCTGGGACCTCCGTTTCGGATTCCGCACGTTGGCCAAATCGCCCGGCTTCACGACGGTTGCAGTCCTGACGCTCGCCCTCGGCATCGGCGCAAATACTGCCATATTTTCCGTCTTGGATGCCGTTCTGTTGCGCTCATTGCCTGTCAATAATCCACAGCAGTTGGTGGTCCTGAGTTGGACTGCGCGTCACCGCCCAAGGTACACAGGCCACAGCGACTATGGCGACTGTGATCAGACAGGGACGGAAAGGGATTGCTCGTTCTCGGTGCCCTTTTTCAACGCCATCCAGTCGCAGACGAACTTCTTTTCGAGCATGACCGCGTTTGCTGGCCCACTCGACATTGATTTCGGCGGGAACGGTCCAGCTAGCATGGCCCGCGGCACGTATGTTTCCGGCGATTTCTTTTCCACGCTTGGCGTGAATACGATTATAGGGCGTCCGCTCGAAGGCTCAGATGATTCTTCCTCCGCACCCGCAGTTATCGTT
>JASHTR010000092.1 GCA_030040455.1 Terriglobia bacterium
GGGTCTGAAGCATTTCCCGCGCGACTTCGGCGTTGCGCCCCTCATCCGGCTCGAGCAGCGGCAGGCGGCCAAGGCCGATAAAGAAGAGGCAGGCGGCCACAACCAGCAGCAACAACCATGAGCGCGAGGAAGAAAATAACGAGAAGGTTTGCGAGGAAGGAGTCGTCATCAACATTCCGTGCGACGCGGGTCAGCCAGGCCGCAAAGCAACTGCCATCTCTGAGCGAGCGAAGAATCCCTGTATTTGTACTTTCAAGCGAAATACGGGGATCCTTCGCCCACGCTCAGGATGACAAGATTCAAAATCGTTGCTGAAAAGCAAGCATTTACGAGCTTGCAATACAGGGCGGGAGACGCCAGCAGGCGTGGAAATTACAGCCGGCTTTGAATTCTGCGCTCGACGACCTCCGGGTGCTCATAGATTTCAAGGCCAGCATTATAGTCGATGCGGTTCTTTTTCATCCAGCGGACAGCATAAAGATCGGCAAGACCCTTCACGAGCCGTCCCCACGTCCCGTATTTTGTCTTTCCGCGAAGCCTCGCGTGGTGCCTCACCGGAACCTGGACTACACGATAGCCGCGCATCTTGAGCAAAGTGGGCAGGAAGCGGTGCATTCCACGGTAGAGCTCGATGCTTCTCACGCATTCGCCGCGAAAGACCTTGAGCGTGCAACCCGTGTCCACAATGTTATCGTCCGTAACCCAATTGCGAAAATTATTGGCGATGCGCGAGGAGACATGCTTCCACAAAGAGTCCTGGCGATGGATACGAACCCCGCAGACCACGTCGAATTCCTCGAGTTTTTCAACAAGCCGGGGAATGTCTTCCGGATCATTCTGCAGATCGCCGTCCAGGGTTACCACAGCTTCGCCCCTCGAGTGGTGGAGGCCCGCCATGATGGCCGCCGTCTGGCCAAATTTCGGCGAAAATGCAGGACTCGAATGGATGGATTATCTTCTTGCGCGCGCCGCAGCTCCCGGAGGGTAGCATCGGTGCTGCCATCGTCCACAAAGATGATTTCCCCGCCCCCCGGAAAGATCGCGAGTGGACTCTTCAAGCGCTCGACCAGAGGACGGATGTTTTCCTCCTCATTGTAAACAGGAATTACGACGCTCAGCGAAAGATGCCTGACGTAATCATTCATAGATTCCCGCCTGTTGAACCGATCGAGAACGCATTCATCTTTCCCAGAGCTGGCACGCAGTTGTTTTTATACGTGCGGACATATGTTGACCCCTAGCGTTGTAGAACGTGTGAAAACAATTCTAAGGATACACGTCATGCTGACCAAAGCGAATGCATTCATGAACCTCCTCAACCTATTCCTAAAGAATAATCCGCTCGTCACCGGAGCGGCGGGTGACGTGTTCGCGGTCCAGGTATTCGAGCAACGGAATGGCATACTTGCGGCTCACTCCGGTGATCTCTTTAAATGCTGCCACGCTCAGGCGCGCATCCTGTTCCTTCCGCGCGGCGAGAAGCTCGCGCAGCTTTTTGAGAGCCGACCGATGCAGGATCATGCTCTCGTCGATTTTGTGCAACACCTTCTCTTTCACCAGAATCTGCAAAATTTTCTCCGCCCTGGAGCGGTCGATGCGAAGCGAGGCGAGCGCGTCGCTGGCAGCGGGCGTGTGGAGGCCAGCTTTTTCAAAGGCGCGGCTCAATTCCTCCTTGGCCGCCAGCTCATCGGCACTCAACCGGATTTCCCGCCCCGCCAGCGCTACCTCTTCTCTCTCAAGCCGGATTTCACGTGCAGCGGCCAAGGATTGAAGCGCCGCATTGAAAGAAAGTAAAGTTGGCGCTGTCTGAACCCATTGCCGCATAAAACGTACCCGCCCTCGCAGATCGTCGCGGGCCATGCCCTCAACCAATGGATGGCTCGCATGGAACTTAGCGAGATTTTGAAGAATACTTTCCGAAAGGGTCCGCAGCGCGTCAGGGTGAAGGAGGAGGCTGGGCGGCTGGCCTAAAGCCAGAAGGCGCTTCTTTGCGCCCAGCACAAGGGCCAGGCGCGCTACTTCTGCCGCCGGTAACCCCGTCCTTTCCGCGAGCGCGCGGACGCTCGATTCGCCTAAACTGCGCAATAGCAGCTCCAGCCGCGATTCCGCATCGCTCTTCTCAAGCGCCTCAAGGAATTGCCGGGGTTCCGGATCGTTCGCGCGGTGACGAGAGGGAAAATTATCGAGCACTCGCCCGCCGCCAATCGTCACGAGCGGAGAAAATTGCCGGATGATAAATCGATCACCGGGAAGAAACACTCCCGGCTCAGCCAGGCGCAATTGAGCGTAAGCCCCGCCCCCCGGGTCGAGCTCTTTCCCTTCAAGCAGCACAACCTCTGCTACGGTCTCGCCGGCCCAACAGTGGAAGTGGACCCTCGCCCGGTTTCTGAGCGGGCGCGCAGAGAGTAGAAGTTGTAGCGAGCAATCCATTCGGTCTGTGGCCTGGAATGTGCCGGGAGGGGCAAGCATCATGCCGCGCCGGATTTCTCTCACCTCGATTCCGCTCAAATTGAGAGCCACTCGCTGTCCCGCAACCGCAGCCGGGACAGGCTGGTTATGCGCTTCAATCCCCCGCACTCGAACACGGCGGCCAAGTGGGAATATCTCGATTTCCTCTTCCGCTTCAATCTTTCCGGCGATGAGGGTTCCCGTCACAACTGAGCCAAAACCTTTCATCACGAACGCGCGATCAATCGGCAAACGAAAAGGAAGCGTGACGGGCTTGGCGGCGGTTGCAACGCTCAACCCTTTCAGGGCATCTTTGAGCGTTTCAAGGCCCTCCCCCGTGCGGGAGCTCGCCGCGATTACTGGCGAGCCTTCCAGAAACGAGCCGGCAACGAAATCCTGAATTTCCACCCGTACCAGGTCCAGGATATCGGCGTCCACAAGATCAGATTTTGTGATGGCAACCAATCCCTGCCGAACTCCCAGCAGCCGGCAAATCTCGAAGTGCTCCCGCGTTTGAGGCTTAATGGACTCGTCTGCGGCGACCGCCAGAAGCACCACATCAATGCCGGTGGCTCCCGCCAGCATGTTCTTTATAAAACGCTCGTGACCCGGGACATCGACAAACGCCATACGAAGACCATCACCCAGGTCGAGATGAGCAAAGCCAAGGTCGATGGTAATGCCGCGGCGCTTTTCTTCTTCGAGCCGGTCAGGATTAATGCCCGTCAGCGCCATCACCAGCGCTGATTTCCCGTGATCGATGTGCCCGGCCGTGCCGGCAATGACGTGTTTCACAGTGATTTTTATTTGCCGGACCGCTCTTCTTCCGGTCCCAGCCATACGCTGGCCACGTTCCAATCGCCATACTGCTTCTCGAGGACAATAGTGTAATGCGCAACGGCGACGGGGTCTGCAAAGATGATGTAGGCCAGAGCGCGGTCTTTTTCGGGATCGAACTCGACGCGCTCAATATGAACCTCTCCTGCCGGGGTGGAGCTGGCAGAGCGCGTTGGCGCGGCCCGGCTGAGCGGGGAGCGACCTGCCGGTTGCGTCGCACCGGGAGAAGGTTCCAGGCCCGGCAAAAAATAGGTTCGCACGGCCTCCGGCAGAGAGTCGTTTTTGGCTTTACCAGAGGCAAGCTCCTGCCCGCGGGTCTGAATGATGGAAAGCGCGTTTTCGAGGTCGTCTTGAATCACCTCATCGGTCAGCTTGGCTTCCGCCTGCCGAAGTGGCGGGACCAGGCCCGCATCCGAGCGAACCGTGAGCGCAACAATGGCGTCTTCGGTTACGGTGCGGTCAGGCTCGTTATTCGCATTGCGGATCACATTGAGCAGGACCTGGTTCGCCAGAGGCGTATCGAATTCGCCGAGCGCTCCATAGTAAAACCTCCGCAGGTCGAGATCCCGCGGATCGCTGACCAGCCTGGAAAGAGCGGTGATCGCCTCCTCCCCGCCGATGAATGCCAGCGATTGGGCCGCAAATTCAGCGGTGCGGTCATCTTCCAGCGCCTTCACAAGGTCCGGAACAATTGCCGGACCCGCCGCAAAGGCTGCATCGTAGAGCGCATCCTGCGCGTCCGGATTCGATGAGTTGACAATGTCGTAAAGCAGCGCAGGAGCCCAGGCATAATCTGGCTCCGCATTCGGCGCTGCCGCTTGCGGCTTCGGGAGCGCCGCCTCCGCCGGAACTGAAAGCAAGAGCAGGCTGATGGCGAGGAAAAGCACGGAGAAGGTGCGACAAAGCTCGAACGTGCCATGCAGAGCGTTCACAGCCTTCGGCTTCGAACGGTCCTGAGCCGATTCGCTCATCTTCCCTTCGCCCAGGGTGACAGGCCTTGGCAATTTTTTCACAGCCCTCACCCTCTCCACCAATTCCTATAGATCATGGATATCATTCTCAATATTTCTTTGGATAGGGGTATTTACCGGATGCCACCACACCCATCCCTCGCGCTATCGCTTGATGCACAATATGTTGGGCTCGGCGGCGTCAAGCAAACGCCCCTATCTTTGGATGACGGGACATTAGATTATGCTGTATTTCGGAGGCGTGAGACGCGCAGTTTCCCGTGGGTTGCACCTACAGCTATACAGCTACTCATGGGCTGCCGGAGTTACGCCCACGGCCAAGACAACGCGGGTGCGGTGTATGGCGATAGTGTTGTCGAGAATGAGGTTAACGCTTATGGGGAAGACCCTCGGCGAAAAAGGCGCTCGCCGTGGTTGCCACTTTGCGCCTTCTCAGAGGGGTACCGCCATCCTGGCTTTCAAAGCTCGTCGTAAATCGTCACCATGGACCGCACCTCAAACTCCCTTGCGCCATTCGGCGTGTTCACGGTCACTGTGTCTCCGATTTTTCTCCCCATCAGGCCACGCCCGATCGGCGACGTGGTGGAAATAAGGCCTTTGCTGACGTCGGACTCTTCGGTGGTCACCAGCTTGTATTCCACTTCCGCGTCGCGATCCACATCGTAGAGGATGACTCGGGTGCCGAAGGCAATGCGGTCCTTCGGGATGTTGTTCAGGTTAACCAGCGAAAGATCGGCCAGCCTTCTTTTAAGCTGGACGAGCCGGGCTGCTACGTAATCCTGCCGCTGCTTGGCCATGATGTATTCGGCGTTTTCGCTCAGATCGCCAAGCGCGCGAGCTCTCCTGAGCTCGTTGGGCAGCTCATGATTGATCTCATGCTCGAGGGACTGAATCTCGTCTTCAAGTTTCTTCTTGATGTCGATAGGCATAGCGACAATCCCTGATCTCTAAGCTGTTGTTATTATAAAAGAAGCAGGCGTGGGATGGGAACTGGCGAATCGTTTGCAACGAACATGACCTGCGGTGGCGCACCACAATTCTCCAAGCGCCATGCATGTGCCATCCATGATGGTGAAGTCCGGGTTTGCTTTCCGTCTTCGCTCGCTTCAAACAAACACGACGGTCTTGTTTTGGTAGACGAGGACCCGATTTTCCAGATGCCAGCGCACAGCGCGCGAGAGCACCACTTTTTCCAGGTCGCGGCCTTTGCGCACCATGTCTTCAACGCTGTCACGATGAGAAATGCGTACCACGTCCTGCTCGATGATGGGTCCTTCGTCTAACCCGGCGGTGACGTAATGGCTGGTAGCCCCAATCAACTTTACGCCCCGCTCGAAGGCCTGGTGATAGGGTTTTGCCCCGATGAAAGCGGGAAGGAAAGAATGATGGATATTAATCATGCGCAACAGGTATTGGGCAACGAAGTCCGGTCCCAGGATCTGCATATAGCGCGCGAGCACGATCAGGTCCAGGTCTGGCCCGAGCAGGTCAAGCATTTCGCGCTCCGATGCGCGCTTGTCGGTGGGGTGAGTCAGAAGCTGGAACGGAACGTGATGAAAATCGGCCATCGGCTTGGCCGCCTCGTGATTGCCAATAATCATAACAATATCACATGGCAGCTCCCCGGTGCCGTGCCGATAGAGCAGATCGGCCAGGCAATGGCAATAAGCCGAGACCAGGATGGCGCACTTGGGTCGAACATCCGCTAAAGCCAGGTGGTAGTTGATCTGGAAACGTTCAGCCACGGGCTTGAACCCCTGCTCGAAATCAGAGATCGGGATATCGAACCCGTCCAGATCCCACTCGAGCCTGGAGAGGAACAGGTCGCGGCCGCTGTCCAGGTGGTCGTCGCTGTGCAAGATGCTGCCGTGGTGCTCAATCAGGAACTGGGAGACTGCCGCCACGGCCCCTTTGCATGCGTAGGGCATCGGGGTACTGAGAAGCAAAACTGCGCTCTTCTTCATTTCCCGCCCATCATACTACATACTCCTGTATCACAATCCTCTTCCTCACCCGAAGCAGCGCGCAAGGAAGCCTGCGAGCTCACTCGACAGCGGGTCAGAGCGAAAACAGGCAGAGCGTAGTCTGTCCCAGCCAAAGAAGCGCAGTCAATGGCGACTCGGCACCGTCACACTCCGAGCGGATTCTCAAGCCAATAAATGGTGAACCCAGAGAGAAGCTTGGGGTAGAAGTCCGTC
Source organism: Terriglobia bacterium (assembly GCA_030040455.1). Taxonomy (GTDB): domain Bacteria; phylum Acidobacteriota; class Terriglobia; order UBA7540; family UBA7540; genus RH2-MAG17b. The sequence continues at coordinate 6,455 of JASHTR010000092.1, forward strand.
GATTTCTGTGGCATCACCTGGCCGCCAAAAGCGACGTCGCGAACGGCTTCAATGGGCGTAGGGTTCATCAGGAAGCAAACTTGCCCATTGCCGGAATCAACTTCTTTTACTGCCTCGCTGAGTCCTCGAACATACCGCAAGTTCTTCTCTTCTTTCACGGCCTGGGCATCAATGCCGAGCGCGCGCTCAAGGAGCAGCCGGTGCAGGATGACCACGTCCAGGCGGCGCTGCTGCTCGGAAAGGCCGGGGAGTGCACCAGCGAGGTCAAAATTCTGCTTCAGACTGAGGAGAGCAAGCTTCTCGTTGTTCGCATAAGCTGCAAGCACCGTCCGCTCGCGGCCTTGAGCGGCGAGTGCTTCTTGAAGAGCTTTTCCGCCATCTTTGCGGACAATGGAGGCTTCCAAATCCTTCCAGTCAAAGATC
>JASHTR010000093.1 GCA_030040455.1 Terriglobia bacterium
CGTAATAGTCAATGGAAAGCGATATGAGGAGACGGTGGAGACCCGCCTCACGCTGGTAGATTTTCTCCGGGAGCGCCTGGGCCTCACCGGAACGCATGTGGGCTGCGAGCACGGCGTTTGTGGCGCCTGTACGGTAGTCTGGAACGGCCAGATTGCGCGCTCCTGCCTGGCCTTTGCAGTGCAGGCTGATGGCGGCGAAATCGCCACCGTGGAATCGCTGGCTTCTCCGGGCGGGCAACTGCACCCCATTCAGCAGGCCTTTTGGGAGCACCACGCCTTGCAGTGCGGCTTCTGCACTCCCGGGTTCCTGATGACGGCCTGGTCCTTCCTGCAGGAGAACCCTTCCCCCACTGAACAGGAGATTCGCATTGCCATTGCCGGCAATTTGTGCCGCTGCACCGGCTATCAGAACATTGTGGAGGCTATTGCCGCCGCTGCGGCCGTGCTGCGGGATGGCACCGCTGCAGCTCGGTAGCTACTGCCTCCGCGGCTGGGGCTAACCGCACCACTTGTTTTTATGAGAAGGACGGGATCCATGCCAAGAGCAGATCGTTCGGGACACAATGCGGCTGTCTGCGTGCTGGCCCTGGTTATTGCTGGGGGTTCCTGGCTCGCATGGACGAACCCTGCAATCCAGCGAAAGCCGGCAGGATTCCCGCAGTTAGTTTCCGTGCAGCCCCTGCCTCAGCCAGCGGTGCCGGGACAAATTTGCGAGTGGTCCCCGGCAAGCACCCAAAGCAGCTTGCGGTCCGCAGTGCAGGAACAGGAGCAGACGGCCTCCGGGAAAGTGCGAACCTCGGTCACGTTGGACCGCCCGCCGGTTCGGGAGATCCGGGATCCGTCGCCCACGTTCAGCGCCGTGGCCGTGGATCCCCGCGACAACGAGATTGTTCTGCAGGATGAGAATCTGTTCCAGCTCATGATTTATGACCGAATGACCAACACTCCGGCATCCGCCAGCTTCAGTGAGCCTAAGAGAGTAATTGGCGGCCTGCGCACAGACATGGAGTTCAATTGCGGGCTGTATGTAGATCCGCAGTCGGGCGACATTTACTCCGTAGCCAATGACACGGTAGACACGATGGTCGTGTTTTCGCGCCAGGCAAGCGGGAACGTTCCGCCGGACCGCGAACTGCATATTCCGCACCGCGGCTACGCTCTGGCCGTCAATGAAGCGAGCAAAGAACTCTTCCTGACGGTACAGGACCCGCCCATGGTGGTGGTTTATAACAAATATGCCCAGGGCAAGGACAAACCGCTGCGAGTTTTGCGCGGGAACCACACCGGTATGGCTGATGCGCACGGCATCGGGTTGGATACCAAGAACGGCTGGATCTTTGTGTCCAACTTTGGGGGCACGGCAAGTTACCCGGACTCGGGCGGCAACTCGCTGCCGCATGGCGGCATGGCGCCGGGCTCCGGCAGATATCAGCCGCCATCCATCACGGTCTATCCCATCCAGGCCAGCGGCGATACGCCGCCGCTACGCACCATCGCCGGGCCAAAAACAATGCTGAATTGGCCAGCCCACATTTACGTGGATGACCAGCACGGAGAGGTTTTCGTGGCCAACGATGCCGATGATTCGGTGCTGGTCTTCAAAGTAACTGATGATGGAGACGTGGCGCCTACGCGGGTACTCAAAGGTCCACGGACGCAAATCAAGAACCCCACCGGCGTTTTTGTGGATGTAGCGCACGATGAACTGGCCGTGGCCAACATGGGAAACCACCGGGCGACGATCTATGCCAGGACCGCGCAGGGCGATTCCCCGCCCCTCCGCGCCATTCGCAATGCCGACCTCAACAGCCAGGCATTGATGATCGGCAATCCCGGCTCGGTGGCCTATGACAGCAAGCGCGACACGATCATTGTGCCCAACTGAGTGGCCCATCCGCAGATTGCGTTTTTCGCCGGTCTGGCGAAAGGGGATCCGGCTCCGCAGCGATTGATCTTCGGGCAGGCCAGCAAGCTCAGCCGGACGATGCATGCCATCCGCTACAACCCCAAGCGCGACGAATTCTATGTGGGCAATCCGTTCGCGCAGGCGGTGCTGGCGTTTCGCGGCGGAGCCGATGGGCAGGAGCCGCCGATCCGCATCATCCAGGGTCCCCGGACCAGACTGCAAGACTCCGAGACGCTGGAGGTGGACTCCGTTCATGACGAACTGCTGATTCCGCAGAACAACCACGTTCTGGTGTTTCCCGTGGCTGCCAACGGAGATGTGGCACCGATCCGGGAATTTCACAGCCCGGAGCGCGATGGCTGGAGGGCGGCGGGAGGCATCGCGGTAGATCCGGTGCATAACGTCTTAGTTCTGGCGGGAACGGTTCTGGGAAGCAAGAAGGCGGGCTACAGCAGTCCCTATGGAGATGCACGGGAGGCGCTGCTGATCTTTGACCGCACCGCCAGTGGAGAGGCACAGCCGCTGCGGGTGATCCGCGGACCCAGCACGGGCATGCACGCTATACGCCAGATGGAGATTCAGCCCCGCGGCGGCTGGATCGTTATCTCACAAATGACCGACGGCTCCAATCCGGAGCCGCAGGGAACCTACATTGGCGTCTACAGCATTTACGACAACGGCAATCTTCCGCCCCGCTGGAAGATTGATTCCATGCCGAGTCACTTGATGAAGAAGCCTCATGGAATCGCGCTCAACGCCCGGCGCAAAGAGGTCATCGTCGCGGACATGACCATGAATTCCATACTGACGTTTTACTTCCCGGAGATTTTTTGAGGCCCCTCCACCGTCATGAAAAAGCAGGAACTCACCCAGCCCGTTTCCGATCCCGCTGCTTCGTTGCCCCGTAGCGCCGGCGTCTCGCCGGCTTTTTTCATATGATGCAGCGTCCTTGCTTTTCAGCGGCAACGAGCAAGCGAATACCAAAGAAGAGAAAAGAGCCGGCGGGACGCCGGCGCTACGGTCGCTCGCAGCGGCCCGACTCCTGGGGGTCTGCTGGTTTGCCAGAAAGGCCGCATTTCGATCCTCCTTTCCGGCAAATCCCAGAACCGCCAAAAGTGAGCCTTCCCCCATATTGACGCGGGACAAGCCATTCTTCAGCGCCAACTCATTGATGATTGGCTGTTCTGCCGTAAGAGAGGGATCCGCCCCGGTTTTCCCGTCTCCGAGCGGGAGAAAAGGCATACGCCGGCACGCGGCCGGCGCTTTCAGCTTACGACGGACCCAGGGCTGCAACGGAAGAAACCTTACTCTCCCGAGCTATTTTCCTTGTACAGATACTTGATGCTAGGCTTGTAAACCAGCAGGTTCGGCTCATTCTGCCGGTTCACTTTAATACACTGCTTATCGTACCACTCGATGGTGCCGCGAATGATCTCGCCGTCGGAAAGGGCAATGACCATGGGCGTCCGGGATTGCATCTGCTTGACGTAATAAAAGTTTTCCGCGTTGGTTTGTTCTGGCGGCACGGGTT
>JASHTR010000094.1 GCA_030040455.1 Terriglobia bacterium
GTCGAGGGGGGACCTACCTGTACCAAGCATATTTCGCAACCCATCATCTTAAAGATTAATTATTGTGAGCTGGGCCGGTAATTGGGCTCGGAAGTGGCTGAACAGTGCTTGCATTCTACGGTGTGTGCATGAGGCTGTTCGAGGCTTTACTTAAATATTGAGGGAATCGTTCAATCTAAAATCACAAAGGGGGGAACATGAAAATCAGAACTCTGGGAGTGCTCGTCGGGCTTGCGCTGTTTGCTACGACAACAGCGGCGTGGGGAGCATCTCTAACGTTTAACTTTGGCTGCAGTGAAGTCACATCATCGTACAGCGGCACTTGCCCGGGTAATCTCAAAACAAACACTGCGACCTTTACATCAAGTGGACTGGGCATCACCGCGAAGGGCTATTCCTCCACTGGCACATCACATCCCAACAACCTCTATGTATTCAGTACGGGGGGGCTCGGGCTCGCCGGCGGTAACAATGAGATCCAATCGGGTGACTATATCTACCTCAATCTCTCCAACCTGGTCAGTGATGGCATCCTCAGCGGAACTCTCGAGCTGGAAGATGTCACGAGCAGCACTGAAGCAGATGTCTGTACCACCTCCGCAGTAGGGACACCGGGATCGACCTGTGTTGAATTCACCAACCCTCCCGGTAATGGAGGCACTGTGAGCGGGGACGACGTCACCATGCCCATTACGTGGACCGCGACTGACGATATCCTCAGCATTACGGTCCCAACCACATGCATGAGCGGTGAGGTGGTATTGGATAGTCTCACAGTCAATACCGATGCTGATGCTCCCGAACCCAGCAGCTTGCTTCTTTTCGGGACCATGTTGATTGCTTTGGCTCTGGTGTATCGCCGCTTTCCGAAACCGAAATCTATCGGCTGAGAAGTGGCGGAAAAATTCGGATGTGTTGTACGGAGCCCTTCGCTTTGTGCGGCGCTGAGTGGATTTGCTCTGCCGTTGGCGAGCCGCTCCGAGCGAAGACGCCATGAGCCTTCGGGCTGCTCTATGACATGAAATAGCGTAGGGGCGCTGCGTGCTACGTCCCTACGCCCGTTTCCGCGCGCAACCCGTGTGTTCTAAATATCGTACCCGGCCATTTTCAGGGTGACGAAGGGACCGTTTGAAGAGGAGCGAACGGGCTCAGGATGAGATGCTCGGGTCGATCTTTTCACGCCTGCCTTTAAGGTTTCCGGCACCACCGCGAATCACTCCGTCTGCGTCGTGGGGCAATAATTGTAAAATCCACGGCCGCTCTTCCTACCGAGTCTTCCTGCGTGAACCATTTTTTCAAGCAAGGGAGAAGCCCGATACTTGGGATCGTGAAATCCCTCATAGAGGGCCTTCAGGATGTCGAGGCATACGTCAAGGCCGATCAAGTCGGCAAGCTCCAGCGGGCCCATCGGGTGGTTCATGCCCAGCTTCATCACCGCATCCACGGATTGCACGTCCGCGACTCCTTCCATGACCGCGTAAACAGCTTCATTGATCATCGGCATGAGAACACGATTCGACACGAACCCCGGAAAGTCATTCACCTGGATGGGTGTTTTGCCGAGTGAAGAGGCAAGGGATGAAGCCTTTGCGAGGGTTTCAGGCAAAGTCTCCATGCCGGCAACAACTTCCACAAGCTTCATCACCGGAACGGGATTAAAGAAATGCAGGCCGCAGAAACGGCCGGCCCTGGAGGTGGCGGAGGCAAGACGAGTGATGGAAATGGAGGACGTATTGCTGGCGAAGATGACTTCCGGCCTGGCGAGCGGCTCGAGTCGGCGGAAGATATCGGCTTTCAGATCAACATTCTCCGGCGCCGCCTCAATGATGAAGTCTGCCGAAACCATTCCGGCAAGATCAGAGGATGGTTGCAAGCTCTCAAACGCCTTCTCCTTCGCCTCAGCGGTCAGACGGCCCTTCTCAACATCGCGAGCGAGTCCGGCAGTGATGCTGCGCGTTGCGGCAGCTAACGCTCCGGGAGAAGTGTCGGTAAGAAGCACAGAATAGCCGTGGCCAAGCAGCACGTGCGCAATGCCGCGCCCCATTGTGCCGGCACCGATCACGCCGACGGTCTGGATTGGAGGGTGGGTGGATTGGTCCATGCATGAGCTCTCCTGAAGGTGGAGAACACAGGAAAGGTTTCCCCAACAGCGGGCATTTATATTTTTGAAAAACCGGAAGAGAGCGCCCAGCGGCTTACCGAATTCGCTAGGGCATTGACTCCAGAAGCCGGTCCAGCACTTCGTTGCACTTTCCTACTTTTTGGTCCACCTGACGCGTGGCGGCTTCGTGGCTGGCCAGCAGACGGTGATAGTCATCCGCAATGTTCAATGCGGCTAGAATGGCCGTGCGCAGGGAATCCACCGTCTGTCCCCGTGCCGCAATCGAGCGCATCCGCTCATCCACAAACCGGGCCAGCATTCGGATATACTCGGGGTCCAGCTCGCCGCGCATATTATACTGCTGGTCGTAGATGAGGACCTGGATGCCATCTTTCGGCAAAATAGCCAAGGCAGTTTTCCCAACCTTATGTAACGTCGTTGCTTCTCAGGCGATCACCGCCTAATTATCCCGCAGAATCCATCTTTGTCAACGCTTCGACTTGCTCCAGTAGTTTCTCAACCCGTAGACGCACGTCTTCACGCTCGCGCCGTAGCATCTGGATTTCTCGCTCGAACGCCTCCTTTTGGTGGATGCCGTCCCGCGAGTCCGCGCGAAGCTTCTCGATCTGTTGCAACAACGAGCGGTTCTCCGCTTGAGTTCGCTTGAAGGCCTCGACCACTTTCGAGATTTTTTCTTCCAGCTTCTGAAATTGCTCCATGAAGTCCGCTTATTCCTCTCTCGCCGACCGAGCTTGCGCTTCTTGAAGAGTCCGCTGAATGAAAAGTGTAACCCAAAATAGTTGATGATTGCACGACCTCAACAGGTTAAGAAACTCACAGCAACCGCCGCGCTGCCGACCCTGCTGCCCGAAGTTGGCAATTTGCGGTGACAAAAATCGTCAAGCGAGGAAAATCAGCGGGCCGTGACTTGAGATTGATTTTTGGGGATGATTCTAAGGCATACAAACATTTAGAGATAACCCCATAGTAAAGAGAGGCGCGGTCAGAGAGATTTGGAGAGCAAGTTGCTCTTGACTATTCTGCCATTCGGGAGGGACCACGGGTGGACATTTCTTTGGGAGGAGAGTTTGATGAAGAAAGATTCGAGAGGCTTCTCGCTGATTGAGCTTCTGATCGTTGTGGCGATCATCCTGATCATTGCGGCCATCGCGATTCCTAATTTGCTGCGTTCCCGCATTGCGGCCAACCAGGCCTCGTGCGTTGGCTCGCTGCGCACGCTGAACACTTGCGAGGTCACTTATGCCTCGACCTATAACACCGGTTATAGCGCCTCGCTGTTAGACCTTGGACCGCCAGCGGCTGGCGCGCAACCTACGAACACGGCTGCCGGACTGATTGATGAAGTTCTCGCTGCGGGAACCAAGAGCGGATACACGCTCAACTACGCGGCGGGCACTGCGGATAGCGCCGGGGATATTGACACCTACTCCATCACGGGCAATCCTGTAGCGGTGGGAAGCACGGGGCAGAACTATTACTATACCGACGACTCCAACGTGATTCGCTTTAATACCTCACAGCAGGCCAGTTCGAGCGACTCACCCATTGGCGGTTAGCGAAGATCACCAATGGCAGTTTGAGCGCGCTCGCCTAGGGGAGGGGGTAACCACGGTTAACTCGCTGTTTGAGTTAACCGTGGGTTCGTTTTTTCGGAAGGCAAAAACGAGTCAAAGAGTCCAAAGCCGAAAGTCAAAAGAAGGATCCTTCTAAAGCTTCGACTTTCAACTCTAGGTTTTTGACTGGCCTTCGTGAAAAAAGCCCACGGCGTGAAGAACGGTCGCCGTAGCTACCGCTTCTCCTTCGTTATGTACGCCATCGAAACAACGAATCTGACCAAAGATTATCCAACGGGGTTCTGGCGGCGAAGACGGCGCCGGGCGCTGGAGAACATGAACTTAAAGGTTAACGCGGGTGAAATCTTTGGACTGCTCGGCCCCAACGGGGCGGGGAAGAGCACAA
>JASHTR010000095.1 GCA_030040455.1 Terriglobia bacterium
AGGCGGCACGATGATGGATGGCATCCCTGTTTTCAATACCGCCAAGGAGGCCGTCGAGAAAACGGGGGCCAACGTCTCCGCGATCTTCGTGCCGCCGCCGTTCGCGGCAGATGCGATCATGGAAGCTGCGGACGCAGGCATCCCGCTCGTCATTGCCATCACCGAAGGCATTCCGACGCTCGATATGATGCGCGTCAAGCAGTTTCTCCAGGGAACCGGGACCCGGCTTGTGGGCCCGAACTGCCCGGGTGTCATCTCGCCGGGGAAGTGTAAAGTCGGCATCATGCCGGGGAGGATTCACAGGCCGGGTTACGTCGGCGTGATTTCCCGCAGCGGGACGCTCACGTATGAAGCCGTGGGGCAGCTAACGTCTCTCGGCATTGGCCAGTCGACCTGCGTGGGCGTTGGGGGCGATCCGATTATCGGGACGAATTTCATTGACGTGCTCCAGCTCATGGCCGCCGACGCCGGCACCCACGGCATCGTTCTAATCGGCGAGATCGGCGGTACGGCGGAAGAGGAAGCCGCCGCCTTTATCAAGTCCAACGTGAAAAAGCCGGTGGTGGGCTTCATCGCCGGGCGCACCGCGCCGCCGGGCCGCCGCATGGGACATGCCGGAGCGATTATTTCCGGAGGCAGGGGAACAGCGGCAGACAAGATCGCGGCACTGGAGGCGGCCGGCATCCGCGTCGCCCCGAGCCCGGCCCTGATTGGCGAGACAATGGCTCACGCGCTGGGGATGAGCGCCGCACGGTAATTTCCTATGGCCCTCGAACTCACTCTCACCATCATCAAGCCGGACGCTTTCAGCGCGGGCCACGCGGGCGACATCATCAAGATCTTCGAGGCCAACCAGTTTAAGATCGTAGCGGCTCGCCTCGTTAATCTGACCCGAAGCGAGGCTGAAGGATTTTACGCCATCCACCGGGGGAAGCCTTTCTTCGAGAGCCTGACAGCGTTCATGAGCTCTGCGCCGGCGCTGGTGATGGTGCTGGAAGGGGAAAACGTCATCGCGCGCCTGCGCGAGACGATGGGAGCCACGGACCCCGCGCGGGCGGCCGCTGGCACTATTCGCAAGCTCTACGCTCAAGATATCGAACGCAACGCCATCCACGGCTCCGATGCGCCGGAGACCGCTGCCTTTGAGATCTCGTATTTTTTCCCGGGAATTGAGCTGCTCGCGTCCGCGCGAGCCAAGCAACTGTGATGCGGGACGAAGACTGTGTGAAACCTGCTTCTGAAGCGGCGGCATCCCTTCGCTCTGCTCAGGGCGGGCTCTCGGCGCCGACTTCTGCACAACCGCTTCAGCGATGGCGACACCGCCGCTTCAGAACCCTGAAATCCGCGCTCAGTTTGCGGCTTTCAAAGCGTGTTGGAGTCTTTCGAAGCGGCCCGGGCCCTTCACCCAGCCGACAACTTCTCCCATTTGGTTTTCCTGCAGGTACTGAAAGCAAATTTCGAGGATTTCGGTGTTTGCCGGCGGAGGATCGAGGTAGGCAAGGTAACGGTCAAAATGCTCCTGAAAAATACTCACGACGCTAAAATTCGGAGTCATAGAATAACCTTCACGCTCCTTTCTTTACTTTGAAGGCCGCCCTGCCGCCTCGCTGGCGAATCGGGCGCGCCTCGAAGTCGGCAACACAAGGTAACGCGACTAACTGTAAGACGTGAGTCTGGGGGTCGCCAAGACGCATTTGCTTTTTGAATTCATCGTGGCTTTGTGCGGATGAAGAGCCCGCGGCGAAAAAAAGGGCTCGCCGTGACGATCGCTCCCCCAGCCTCCCTTTGGGGAATAATTGAGCGCATTATTTATCGTTGCCAACATAAGGAGGGAGCAATTTAATGGCCAACACTCGCCCTTGAAATCAAGAGCGATAGAGGCGGCGTGGAAATTGCTGAAGTAGCAGCGATGCCTTCACCGCCGACCGTTGCTTTTCAACTGTTTCGGCGAGGGGGATATTGTTGCCACAACGCCTGTGCCGACCTTTTCACACAGTTTCTGCCGTTGGCCAGCGTCAGGCAGGGCTTGAAAAATCTACGCGCGGACAGGGAATATTTCCTCGGTGAGTTAGACCTGTTGCCCCAGTACACAGAGCTGGGTAAAAGCCAGGCGGGCCGCGAGGACTTACCCGAAATCCTTGTAATGCCGGGTCCGTTTTTTGACCCCGCGGTTTTTCCGCGGATTTTGAGTAAACGCCGCAGCGTTCAAAGACGAACGCTGCGCTACAAACGAGATGCCCGACTGTGGCGGAGCCGCGCCCCGCGCTACCCGAGGCCGGCCTCGATTTGCGCCAGGATTCGTTATAGACTTAGGCAGGAAAAGGGAGCACGCTGGTGAAGCAACGCACCGTAGCGTTTCTATGTTGGCTTTTCGCCTTCGGCTTCAGCCTTCAGGCTGCGCCCGCGCCGCAGACTTTTGAAGGCGCACTCGAAGAAGTCCATTTTAAGGCGCCGGACTTTCCGAGTCCCAACGAGCTTTTCGCGCCCCCCCCGCTCCAACCTTCCTCCAACCAAGGTCCGGGAATCGTAGCGGCTCCGGCCGGCTCTCCAACAGCAGGAGCTCCGGCTTCTCCGCCTGAGACCGCCTCGCCTTCCCTGAGTCCCACCGGCATCACCTGGATCAATTCCCGGCCACTCACGATGAGGGAGCTGCGCGGCAAGGTGGTGCTGATTGATTTTTGGGAGTACACCTGCATCAACTGCATTCGCACCTTTCCGGCCAGCAAAAGCTGGTATGCGCGTTATCACCGTTACGGATTTGAAATCATCGGCGTTCACGACCCCGAATTTGGCATCGCCTATTCGGTGAAGAACGTCCGCGCGGCGATCAAGCGCTTCGCCCTCCCTTATCCTGTGGTCGTGGATGATAAGTTTGAAATCTGGAACAGTTACCACAGTGATTCGTGGCCGAATCGCTTCCTTATT
>JASHTR010000096.1 GCA_030040455.1 Terriglobia bacterium
TGTTTTGAGTCCAAGCGAAAGCTGTGTGCCCCCCGGGTCCCTACTGCTCCCCGCCATTTGTCTCTCATTAAAGCGGCATTGACATTGTCAACTAGTCGCGCGGGCAATCACATCGATCTCGACCTTGATTCCACCCCACAAAACCGACTGCACGGTGCTACGGGCGGGACGTATGCTGAAAAAGAATTCGGCGTAGACACGATCGAACCTGTCAAAGTCGCGGATGTCCGCCAAATGGCAGGTGCACTTCACCACATCTTCAAACCTGCACCCTCCCGCTTCGAGGATTCTTCCGATGTGATGAAGTGTTAGGCGGGTTTCCTCTTCAATGCTTCCCGCGACCACTTTGCCCGTCTTCATATCGACGGGGCCCTGACCACTGATGTAAAGCCAGCCATCAATTAGAACTCCTGCAGAGTAAGAACCGGTAGAAACATCTTTATCGGGATGTTTAACTTCGGTCTTGGACATTACCACGACTCCTCTCGTAAAAAGAGATATGGCTGAGGGCGAGGCAATCGTCGTCGCTACATTCGAAGCAAGGACCGGTTGCATGGACGCACTCCAATTTGAAAAGAAAAATAAAGTCGTTGCTCTCTCCCGACAATAACCCATTGGCCCGTCACCTCGTCGGCTTGCAAAGGAAATATGCTGTTGCATGTTGACGCGACCGCAAGCGCGATTCGGAAAAAGGGTTAGCACGTCACCTGCGTTAAATGAGCTTACCCTGCGTCGTGTCAACATGACCTCGACACTGACCTCTGCCACTTGATTTGTTGGTTGCCGGCATCATTAATATTTCTGCGCAAGACGCCGAACTTCGTAGCTGAACTTCAGGAACCGTTTCTCCCAGCGTAACGCCTCCGCCTGCGTATAGGGGTAAAAACCTTTCGCATTTGAGACGCCCCGCGCGCCCGAGGCAACCACCCTTTTCATAAGCTTCGGTATCCTCGTGTCACAATTCAGTTCAGGAAAAAGGCCCCTCATGACCGCAGCGTAGGCGGGTATGCCGGTCAGGTCCATATAGCGGAAAGGACCTGCGAACGTAATCCAGTAACCCAGATCGTTCCGCAAGGACCGATCCACGTCTTCGACCGTCGCGTAGCCGGACTCGACAAGATAAAAGGCCTCGCGAAGCATTGCGTAAAAAATCCGATTGGTAATAAATCCTCGAATGTCGCGGCGTAGCAGCGAGGGCTCTTTGCCCCATCGCCGCGCGAGGTTCAACACGCGCTGCGCATAAATCAGCGAGGTTTGCTCGCCGCAAACAATCTCCATAAATCGCGTGATATGAGCTGGCTCCGCCCAGTGAATGCCGAGGATTCGCTCCGGGTGGCAGGCACCTCGCTGAAGATCGGTCACCGGAAGGCCCGACGTGTTTGTGCCGATAATCACCTTCCGGGAAACTACCTCTTCAATCTGCCGAATTATCTCTCGCTTGATCTGGAGGTCCTCCGTGGCTGACTCAATCACCAACTGGCACTCTTCCAGCGATTCGTAGCCTTCGCAGGCGGCGAACTCGCGAACCAGCTTTCGAGGATCCGCACGCAGAAGCCCTTCTCTCTTTGAATCCGCCAGTAGAGCACGGATTCGATTTCGGGCACTCTTGCGGCGGGAGCAGTCTAGCTCTACGCCGGTAACCGGACATCTCGCACCGATCAGGCAGGTGGCGATGCTGGTCCCCATCAGACCAAGCCCAATGACACCTACATGAACTTGGTTAGAGGTGATTCTTTTCATCACGTGTTTTCTCCTGGTGGGGTCCCTACGGATTACAAATTCAGAGCACTCCGTGTTCGGCAAAGACTTCAGCTACCTTGCGGCCCCGCTTAAATTCGCTATCGACGACAAGCTCGCGAGACGCCTTTTCCTCAGCCATGCAAAGTACCTTCTCTGCCATTGCGTGCGGAATAGCGATAATTCCATCATAATCGCCAAATATGATGTCGCGTGGATTAACAGTCACGCCTCCGCAGTCAATGGGGATGTCATAGCTGATTACCTCACTCCGACCAAGGGAATCGTACGGCGTGATCCCTCGCGCGAATACAGGGAACTGCTTTTGGATTATTCTAGCAGCGTCTCGCGTAAGTCCGTCGATTACAACCCCTTGAGCCCCTCGCGCCCTTGCAGCGGTGCTGAGGAGCTCTCCCCAGATTCCGGAGGACATGTCGTTCCCTGTAGCAACGACAATTACATCGCCGGGGCGGACCAGATCGAGGGCCTCCAGTTCTTTCTCGTAAGGATGCTCGGGGAAGCCTTCCTTTTTCATGGAACATAATGTCCGTGCGGTTCCTATAACATGCGCCTCCGGATATAGCGGCCTGATCTTGTGGCTAAGTCCTTGCTCGCGATGGCCGATTCGATCCAGCGCATCACAGAGCACCGCAGAATAAAGTTTTGATAGCCTATTGAAGATGTCTCTCTCCAACTTAGAATTACCTCCTGTCATAGAGTCCTGGTTCGGCCTAAGTCTAGGCCTTGCAAGTGAAGGCTGACGCATACAATGTTTGATGCACGCCACTGCTGTGCTT
>JASHTR010000097.1 GCA_030040455.1 Terriglobia bacterium
ATGAGATCGAGAACGATCAGATCAAAGCTTTCGCAAAGAGCGCGCTCGAGGCCCTGCGGGCCATCAGAGACTGTTTTCACCTCAAAACCCTCCTTTTGAAGGCGGTCTCTGAGGGTAACTACTAAGCCGGGCTCATCTTCAACCAGCAGGATTTTTTTGCTCATCTTGTTCCTGAAGCGAGGCAGCCGGAAGATGCAACGTAAAGCAGCTCCCTTTGTCGGGCGCGCTCCTAACAGTCAGCCTTCCCCTCATGACCTCAGCAATCTCCCTAGCGAGATTAAGCCCCAGGCCGGTCCCGTGGATCCCTCCGTTAGCCTTACCACGGTAGAACGGCTCAAAGATATGGGGGAGATCTTCAGCTTCGATGCCAGCTCCACTGTCCTCCACTTCGACCTGGACCTCAACTCCTGTTTTGGTCTCTTCCGTTTTGGACCGAATACACACCCACGGCCGATCGCCTCCGTATTTGACGGCATTGGAGACGAGATTCTGAATGCATCTTGCCAACGCGCCGGCATCGCCAACCACCGGGGGAAGCGCCGCGTCGAGGCGTTTTTCGATCACAGCGCCCGAGGATTCAATGATGGCTCGAACGCTTTCAAGAGCGGTCTCAATAACGTCAGCCATCTGCAACAACTGCTGATTGCGAGACTGGCGGCCGCCTTGCTGAGCTGCAAACACCAGCACCTGCTCCACCATCTCCGCGAGTCGGCGACTTTCGCTGCAAATGAGCGCACCGTAATTCTTCACCTGGTTTTGGGCTTCCACCACGCCATCCGCCAGATTTTCCGCTGCCGAACAGATGACAGCAAGGGGAGTACGCAGCTCATGGGAAACACCCGCCACAAAATTCATTTGCAGCTCCGCCAGCCGCTGCGCGCGCTGTGCCGAAACGATAATGAGCGCAATGCTGATCGCCAGCAGCAGCAATACGCCCAGGCTAACGGCAAGATTTCTGCGCCGCAAGCCAAAAACGGCAGCTTCAACTGACCCGGAGCGATGCCGCAAAATCAACTTCCAGGTTGCGCCTCCTCCGGGAGGATAAATCCGCAAGGGTCTTAGCGCCTGCGCGCCAGGAGGGCTTCCGAAAGGTACGTTCGAATAACCCTCATCTTTCTTTGTGCCTGTCCCTCCCCCCTCGGAGCTGCTCTTTATCGCCTCCTCAGCGTGGTCGCGGATCAGCGCCACTACCACGTCTCCAGTGAAAGCCGCTCCGCCATGTGGCAGAGCAGAAGACTGATAGATCACCTTGGCGGGATTGCTGCCGCTCACTATGGAAACCCGGTAAAGCGACCCTTCCGGCCCACGAAAATACCGCTCGACCAGCATCGGCAGCAGCACGCGTTGGATGAAACGCAGGTTGAGCTCGATGATTAAGCCACCCTCGGGCCGGGTGCCACCTGCCTCTCCCTTAGGTCGAGTATCCTCGCCTAGCCGATGAATGACGGCAGGAACGCTCTCAACAATAAACCAAGGATGTTCCCACCCGGCCCCCAGCCCTCCAGCGGGTTGCGCGTTCCACCGCTGAGCAAATTCATGCAATTCAGCCAACTCCGCCGGCCATGGGGTTGGCACAAACCTATTGGAAACAGGATCGAAGCGAAGCAAGGTAAGCTGAGGTGACTGCTTCCACACAAACATGCCGGTAACCAGGTCGGGATGCGCTGAAGCGTCCTGCCAGTCTTCATAACGGTCTGCATAGGCCATCAGGGCCTTGCGATCCAGGTGAGGGTTTTCGATCTGGAAAGCCCAGCAGACGCGCAGCACCTCTAAATAGAAGTTACGCCGGAACCGTTCAACCGACGTGTCCAGCCGCGCTTCCATCCGGTCGCGCTCGGCCTGGCTCACCTGGTTACTCCAGTGAATCTGGAGAAAGGCCAGCACTCCAAGGATCGCCGCCACGGCAAGAATGACCAGAGGAAGAGTAATGCCCCTGCGGGGACGCACCTTCATGATGTAAGCATAAGAGCGCTGACCGCCCAACGCAAGGGCCGGGGTTTCCTGTGATGCCTCAGTGAAAAAACTAAAACCTCACGCAAAGACGCCAAGACAAGTTGAAAGTTCTAAGTCGAGAGTTGGAAGTTTATAAGGAGAAGTCCTTTAACTTTTGACTTTCAACTTCTTTTTCGGCTTTGCGTGAGGTTGGTCGCTTGTCTGCTAATCTTTTACAGCCGTTCATGCTGCTTAGCAATGCCACTCCTCGGCAATGACACCAGTTTTCCGAAACTCTTTAACGGATTTTCAGCCCGTCTGGGTTCTGGGGAAGCAGATATACGGGGGCGTCCGTCAACGTGATCGCCAGTTGGTTTCGGGTCGCATGGAGGAGGCGGAGTTTTTTGCCCAGGCTATCCGTCTCAATAAATCGGCCGCTTGCATTGGAAATCAGGACAGGATGTGGTTGCCAGGCTTCCGTCCAAGCCACTAACCGCCGCTCGCGACCTTTAGTAAAGAGCAGAACATAATCTTCCGGCGTTCCCGCCGCCAGTCTTTTGCTGAACCTGTATCCTTCAAGCATACGGGCGATAGTCTCGAAGGCGTAGTATGCGGGTTTGGGTAGAAAAACGGGATTTCCGCCCTCGTGATAGGGGAAACTCACGAGGCCGAAGTTGTATTCCTGGTTGTTGGGGTCCGCCCCGTTGTCGCGCCAGTCGTACCACACCGTGATGGGAAGGCCAGCGGCAATATCGCTGAGAAATTCTCGTGCCAGCAGATTCGCTTGCAGCACATCGTTCATTCCCGGCCACAGCCAGGTGCCCGGATATCCCCACTCGCCGGCGACAATCGGTATAGTCTTTCCACGGGGCGCGTATGCTGAAATCAGCTTCCGCAGCATGGCATATTCGGGCACGACAGTTTCAGGCACTCGCTGACGATAAGGATGCACCGAGACGGCATCCCAAAAATTGAGCAGGCCCGCCTGAAAGCACTCTTCGAGGAAATCCAGATCGATCAGCGCGCACGCCGGGCCGATATAAGTTGCTCCCGGCGCCTTCTCCTTAAGCGCTTCCCCCACAGCCAGCGCAAGCTTGATGTAGTTCGCATCATTCCGTTTCGGCTTCCAGAAACTGCCATTCGGCTCGTTATACATTTCCCACACTACGCCGCGTCCGCGAAAGTGCTGAGCCGCTGCCACCGCCCAGTTGGCAAACGCCTCCCGCCCGCCGTCCGTCGAAGGGGACAAGCCGTGATCGTACAGATGGTTGGAGTAATCCAGAATCAGAAGGGCGCG
>JASHTR010000098.1 GCA_030040455.1 Terriglobia bacterium
TGCGTGTCGGGCAGGGGCCTGCTGAGGTAGGTGTTGAAATCCGCGACGCCTTTCAGCGCAAAGACCGGAACGCCGGGAGCATGCTGTGCCTTGACGTGGATGAAATCCGCTCCTCTCACGTCATCCAGGACGAACGCCGGCCGGAGGTCCGCTTCGGCGTATTCCAACTGAATATTGCTCATTGCGAGGCCTCTTACATGGCGGATGTAAAAGCCGTAGCAAGGTATCGTCCCGAACATGGTCGGCTCGGGATAGCCTTGCTCATTTTCTTGCGGCGCGATGCTGGCGTCTTCCTTAGTGCCTCCCCCCTGGCTGAGAATATGGATGTCATTTAGTTTTACATCTTCAATTGGGTAGCCAGGAATGCCGCTGATGATAGAAGCATACCGGCCAGCGGTGCCGGCGACAACAATGTTGCTAACGCTCACCCGCCGCAGCTTTCCGACCGGTAGACCTTCGGGACCACGCATGCGGCTGCCGAGCCGCAGAAAGACCGGTAGATTGGCGATATCCCGCATGGTGATATTGCTGATCGATATGTCTTCGAGCAACGCACCGTCCACTGTCTCCAGCGCCAGCCCTCCGCAGGTGTCAAATACGCAGTTCGAGATGGTGATGTTTTGAAAGCCGCCGTTGGATTCGGTGCCACACTTGATCCGGCCGGTGTGGGGAACACGGAAGCCTGCGGGGAAGCGCTTCCAGGAGCCGTCGAGCACGGTCCCGAGCTGGTAACCTCCGGTCACGAAGCAGCTTGAGATGGTGAGGTTCTTTGTAGGCCGCGCGTAGCCCAGCGCGTAGGAGCTCTTCGGACAAATACCGTCGTCCCAGGGAGAGTTGACCGTGCAGTTCGAGACGCGCACGTTCCAGCAGCAATCGATATCCATGCCATCGCGGTTGGTATCGATTTTGAGATTGTCTATCGTGAGGTTATCCACGCCGGTCGCCAGGATACCGAAATGGCCGCCCTCGAGGATTGAGAAGTCACGCAAGGTGACGTTATGGCAGTTTTTGAGGCTGATCGTCTTGTCACCCAAGCCGGCCGGATGGGGTTCGCGGCCGACGGTTCGCCTGAGACCTTTTCCCCAGATCAGCCCCGGTCCCAGAATAGAAACGTCCGCAAGCCCCACACCCCAGATCAGCGCATTGTGCCAGTGCCGGTGGCCGAAGTCTTCATACTGGCCGGCCTGCGGGTTCGGCTCCGGCGGATCGTATCCGGGGCCGCCCTCCTGTGGTTCGGCCGCCAGCAGCGTCGCGCCCTGATCGAGATACAGCGCGACGCCGCTCTTCAACCGGATCGAGAAACACAAATACGTCCCGGCCGGGAGCAGAACGGTTCCCCCTCCCGCGGCTGCTGCGGCATCAATGGCCCGGTTGATGGCCGGCGTGTCCAGCGCCTTCCCGTCACCCGTGGCCCCGAACGCGCGCACGTCGTATACCCCGGAAATCGGCGTCGGACGAAATGCAGCAGCGGTCGAAAGCGGTGGCGGAGCCGCATCCGGAATTTGGTACGGATGAGGGTGATGGACAGCCGGCGATATAGCCTGCTGCGCGAACAGTGAAGCAGGCGCGGCCAGCCCAGCCCCGATTCCTAGCATCTTCTGAAGAGCGTTTCGCCGGTTCGCCCGGAGGATTGCTGAGTCGTCCATCGTCTTAATTCTCCTGGTTTGCAGAATCGTTTCCGGCAGCGCGCGTCCGGTAGGGTCTCGTTTCTTGTTTTTGTCCCACTTTCCGGAGAGTGGGGGGCTACCCACTCATCACTGCCTGTCGGTGCTTACCCTCGCATATCGATGCGCCACTACGTAAGAGGGGCTAGCGAGCTTCTCCAACTGTTGAATATCGAAATCCTTGTAAAGGTCAAGGCAGAACAAATCCGGCGTGGCTGTATATTGAACAGGCTTGTCCAGAAGGTACGCGAGACTTTGCATGCCACTGTAGTTTTCAATTTCAGAAAACAGGGTCGGCTCCAAGGCGCCAGCAACCAGTGAGACCACCTGAGTGCGAATGCCGGTGGTTTCCAGGCGAATTGTTGGCGGCTTCCACTTGGTCTGAGCCCAGCGCGCGAGGCCGATCAGTTGGGCTGCCTCCATCCCAAGCGGCCTTTCTCCCGTTGCTGTAAGCATTTCAGTGAAGTATTCCGCGGGCTGGTCAGGCGCCGCATCACCCGTGAAGAGCAAGTCCAGTACAAGCACCTGTTCGCCTCCCTCCATGCGGTGCGCGACTTCCGGGACGCGGTCCCACAATTGAGTTGCAGCGGCTTTCCTTCCTCCGTCATTCAGTACGATCGTCATGGGTGCTTCGGGTGAGGTTGGTACCTCTTTCAGCCAAACGCCCGTCGCCCCGAGTCCGTTGCTCAGCTCAAAACGGTAGGAAACAGATTCCACCTGGTTATGATACGTATTGTGTTCCGGCCAGGCGTGAGACATGCTGACGGGGTGATATCGCACGACTGCTCGAAGCTTTTCCCTTTGTGAGGTGGACCATTCTGCCCTCTCACCCGGGCTTGACGGCACCGGCGGTCGCGCCAGTTCACCGGCTATCTTTCTCGCCAAACCCAGAATCGTAAGGTTATCCTTCGGAAGTCCGACCCGGAGAGCATCGTAGCTCTTGATATATTGACCGACGGGAATCTCAGTGTCTCCACCCGAAAGATGGAAGTAATGGTTGAAAAATCGATAGGCCTGCTCTCGATCGTCCAACCCGTAGTTGTGGGCAGAAATGTTTGTATTCTGGTGGAACTGAAAAACATCCTCTTTTCCGTATAGCCGGAAGAACGGCTTGATCGCGTCAAAAACATAAGGTTTGACCAGAGGAGCACGGAAGCAGCAACTGTCCTCAGCGTTATAGATCAGAAGAGTTGGTCGCGGGGCTCGCATCGCGGTGAGAGTCGAATAATCCTGGCCAACGAGAAAATCTGTCGCGTTCTGTTCGCTGTCTCCCACGTCTCCGGAGCTGATCTTAGTTA
>JASHTR010000099.1 GCA_030040455.1 Terriglobia bacterium
GGCGACACCGGCTTGCGCGTAATCAGATTGATTACCCCGCCGATGGCGTCCGTCCCATACAGCGCGGAGCCGGCCCCTTTGGCCACTTCAATCTGGTCCAAGGGGCCGACGGGCTGATCGTTGAGATTAATCACGCCGCTGTTGACGCCTCGCGCGCCCACAATCGGAAGGCCATCCTCAAGCACCAGCACTTGCCGTGAGTCGATGCCGTCAATTTGTTCATCGGCGAAGCCCTGCTCGTAGGTGTCGTAGTCGCGGGTTATCACTCCCGGCACCTCCGAAAGCACTCCGCCCACCGTTTCCTTTCCGGTATCGACAATCTGCTGGTGTGTCACCACAGCGACTGGAGATGGCGAATCCTGTTGTAGTTCTTCCACCCGGGAGCCGGAGACTACCGTCACACCCTGGAGCACGCCGGCTACAGGCAGCCGGATATCCTCAGTGATTAGGGGATGATCGGACTCGAGCTCGACGAAACGGACCTGGTCGGAGAATCCCCTGCGGCTTGCGGTCAGCGCGTAAAAGCCTGCCTCCGACACAAGGAAGAAGTAGTGGCCGTCAAAGGAAGTCCGTTGCTGCTGGCTCTGCCCTGAAAGGATGTTGCGCAGCGTCAGCGTAGCTTCTGCGACCGGAAGACCTTGTGGATCGATGACTTGACCTTTGAGAGTATAGAAACGACTCTGGGAATGAGCCGGGATGGAGCTCAGAACGAAACCAAGAAACACAGAGAGAAGAGCAATTTGCCGCATAGGAGCACAGCCACGCATAAAGTCCGCCTTTCTTGAAAGTGCGGCTGACTTCCCCTATACTGCGAATGAGACGTCAGCCTCTGGGTTGTCGATCTCGGGCTTGCCTGCGGCTCCTTTGCCAAAAGAAACGCCGCGGTAAGCCCTTCTGTTTTTCTAGCCCGTAAATTCCAAAAATCTATTGCGTTTGAGCAAGGGTTCTCATTCCCTCAGCCCATTTTCCCTAAGGCGTCACTGCTGTCTGCTGCCACGGGTTGACCACCGCCTTCGCCGCTGCCATCAGCGAGCCGCCGCGTTGTGGGGCCTGTCTTGCAGCGGGTTGATTGTGCTGACACGCTAAGGAGCAACTGAAAAGCAAAAAGACAGGCATGGCACTTCTTTTCCACCATCGATCGCAGCGATGCACAGTTCATGTCCACTTTTTCAGAAATTGAGTTTGGCGGCGATTTGAAGGATGCGCGGCGCTGCGGCGCTCACCACCTGGCCAAAGGTGCTGCTGCTGATGTTGCCGTCGACCGCGGAAGGCCCATAAAACTGCGCGTGATTGAAAACGTCAAACGCTTCCAGCCGGAATTGAAGAGACTTCGATTCCGTCAAGCGCACATTCTTGAGGAGGGCCAGATCGAAGTTGTTGATCCCCGGACCGTAGAAGAACCGGCGTGCGGCGGTGCCCGGCGTGCCCAAGGCGTTTTCACTGAAGAGCGATGCGTTGAAATAAGGGTTGCCGTTGCGGGGATTGGAATTGATCTCGAGCGGCCCGGGCGTGTAGTCCGGCTCATCGACGCCGTAGTTGTTCACACCGTTCGGCTCAGCGCCTAAAAGCGAGTTGTCGCCATAGTTGTAGAGCGTCACCGGAAAACCAGTGGCGAAATGCGTGATCCCGGAAAGTGACCAGCCCTGGCTCCAGCGGTTCCGGGTATGGAAGAGGCGAGCGATGGGGAGTTGAACATCGTAGCTTGCGACGAAGTTGTGCGTCATGTCAAAAGCAGAGAGCGCCTTGCTGAGCCCGTAGTTCAAAGGATTCACCTCTTCGCCGAGGTTCGAAGACTGGTCGAGTGATTTGCTGTAGGTATAGCCAACCAAAAGCTCGAAGGGCCCGCTGCTATGCTGAACGCTAACCTCGAGGGCATTGTAATTGGAGTTCCCGATGGTGGCCTGATTGGTGTTGCTGCCGAAATTGGGTCCAAAGGGTCCGCGGGTTCCATTAATGACCTGGCCGGAGGCCGTCGTATAAACATTGCTTTCGCCAAACGGGCCGCACGTGGGCGTGCCGGACATCACGTCATCCGGCTGGCTCAGGCTCAAGCAGAGGGCGGGGTTGCCGGGATTATTTTCAACTAAAGCCAGAAGATGATGGGCCTGGGATCCCACATAGGAGGCACTCAGAAGAGTGTTTGACCCAATCTGGCGTTCCAGCGAAAACGTGTATTCATCGGCAGAGGGAATCTTGTTAGATGGAGAATAAGCTGGAATGCCGCTGATCGGCTCGTACTGCGACCAGTTGATATTAGAATCAGGGTGACTCGCCGAGGAGTCGAGCGGAGCGAGTTGAACGGGAAAATATTGGCCGAGGTTCTGGCCGGTTGAGGCGGTGATAAACGGGGTGGCAAAGAGCGGCGGCGCCGGGCTCGTGTACGTAGTGCCATAGGGAGCATTTGCGGCCAGAACGCCGATGGTCACCGCTTCGATATCGGTGTAAAAAGTTCCGAAGCCCGCACGCAAGCTGGTCTTGCCAGGGCCGCCCAAGAGTCTGCCGAGCAGACCGGTTCCCTGCACATTCGGTGAGTAGGCCAGCCCGAGGCGCGGTGAGAAATCGAGATTACCGGCGGGCGCCAACGTGCGCGGGATGCCCGGGTCCGTGGGATAAACGATCCCGGCCGGCGCGCCGGGAAAAACCACCGACTGCTCGCCCGGAACCATCGCCGAAATCTGGTTGTACTTCTCATACCAAGGCTCAATTCGATCCCAGCGCAGACCGTAGTTGAGCGTGAGGTTGTGCGTTATTCGCCAGCTATCCTGTCCGTACAATCCAGCATATTTATTGCG
>JASHTR010000100.1 GCA_030040455.1 Terriglobia bacterium
TATTCTCATCAGTTTCTATAGCTCGCCTATACCCGGTATTCCCGAGGTAGTAAGGGTGCCGCCATCGACGTTGAGCGCCTCTCCGGTTAAAAAACCAGACTCGTCGGAAATGAAAAACATAATAGCGTTCACCACATCTTCCGTCACGGGCATGCGCTTCATCGGAGTGCTTTCTGCTCGTGCTTCTAAAAGCTCCTTAGCCGGCTTTCTGGTGCGCTGCGAGAGGTATTCAAGTACCTTCTGGCCCATTTGGGTCGACGCCACACCGATGGGACAGACGCAATTCACAGTCACGCCGTAAGGTGCCAACTCACCAGCGATTGCTTTTGAAAAGCCGATCACGCCGAATTTGGCTGCGCAGTAGCCGCTGATAAGGGCGTACCCTTTCTTTCCCGCATCCGAGGAAATATTCACTATGCGGCCTTGTTCGCTCTTCCGCAGGAAAGGCGCCGCGGCTTGGCAGCATAGAAAGACGCCTTTTAGGTCTACATCAATGATTCGGTCCCACTGCCCCTCCGTCATTTCATCTACGGTGACAAATTCAATCACGCCCGCGCAATTGACTAAGGTATCCAGACCTCCGAATTTATCGGCGCACGCTCTAATCGCATCCTGAACGGATTGTGGCGAGGTGACGTCGAGTTCGAAAGCGACAAGTCTGGGGCTATTCAAAGTTTCGACCGCGCGATCAAGGGACTTGCGATCAATATCACCGATCGCAACGTTAGCCCCGGCTGAGAGCAACGCCTCGGCAACGGCATACCCCAGTCCCGAGGCGCCGCCGGTCACAAAGGCACGTCGAGCGTGAGTGCTTTTATCCGGCATCCTGCATTTTCTCCTTGTGCAGTTCCGTAAGCTGGAGCGAAATTCCATCCGGGTCGTGAAGGTAAACTGTCTTACTTCCTTTATAAGGACCTGCCGTGGAAACCGCGGGCGCCGAGACAAACTCAACTCCGGCTCTTTTCAGGCGGTCGTGAAGCTTACCCAGGTCTTCAACTGCGAGGCACAGGTGCGCGTTACCTGGGTTAGCCCGGTGCATATCGACCGTCTTCCGAGGCACATCCTGATACTCAAGTAGTTCCAATGAGGTTTTCGATCCCGGCAACTGCAGATAGGCGCATTTGAGCCGCAACTTCGGGTACCCCACGAGCGCTCGTACGTATTCTTCTTCGTAAATACGCTCCCACAACACTTCAAGACCTAGCAAATCGCGATAGAAAACCAGAGAGCGATCGAGGTCGTGTACTGTAAAACCGACATGATCGAAACTCTTGAACACAGGAATTCCCCTAACGCCCCGACTCCTTCGGCAGGCGGAATCAATCAAAGAGGTACTTCTGCACTACGTCTTCCTTGACCTCGATGCCCAGGCCTGACCCTTCGGGTACATGAACGAAGCCATCTTCCTGATCGATGGGAGATACCACCAGTTCGTGCTGCATGGGATTGGGGTTTGGCTTCAACTCAAAAATAATTGTGTTTGTTGCAGAAGCACATAGGTGCAAACTGGCTGCAGTATTGATGGCTGTACTCCAGGAATGGGGATTATAGAAAACATTATTGAGCGCCGCCATATCAATAATCTGTTTTACCCCCGTGATGCCTTCCGCTTTGCCCACATCGGGCATAATCACGTCGGCTGCGCGGTTTTCCACAAGCCGCCTGAAAGCGTGGACATCCCATTCCTTTTCGCCCGTAGCTATAAGGCTCCGGGTTGAATTACGCAACCGAGCGTAGCCTTCTAAGTCATCAGGAGCTAAAGGCTCCTCGACCCAGAAGACATCAAACTCTTCAAACTTCCTGGTCATCTTGATTGCATGAGCGATATCCCACTTCACGTGTGTCCCCACGTCGACCATATAGGCGACGTTATTGCCAATGGCCTCGCGCACTAGTTTGACCAGCGCTAGATCACGATTGGCGTTTAACCCAAATGCCGTGGCCGGGTTTTTGCCCCAGCCACCCTTGACTGCTGTGTAGCCACGCTGGACATAGCCTGCAAACTCCTGAGCAGTGCGCTCTAGATTATCCATGTCAACAATAATACTCGCGCACGCCCGCAGCCGCGAGATCACTTTCCCACCGAGCAACTGATAAACGGGAACCCCGAGCAGTTTCCCTTTAAGATCGTGCAGGGCGATGTCAATCGCACTGATCGCAAAATTTGTGATGCCACCCCTGCCGTACCAAGTGGAATGACCGCGCATCAATTCCCATAGCCCGCGAACATCCAGTGCATCGCGGCCTCTCAACAATGGGGCGAGTCCCCGCTCGACGAGCACCTTCACAGCTAGCGCCGCCTCGGGCCATTGAGAAATACACTCGCCCCACCCAACCGTTCCGTCCTCTGCTTTGATGCGGACCAGAGTGACATAACGCAACTTATTGCTATCATGAGGTTCGGGATATTGAAGGGGAAACGCGACAACTTCTGCGACTTTCACGTAAAGAGTCCTCTCGGGTTTCTTAAAAACTCGTCGAGACGAGCACTGCATCTTTATCACGCACCTGCATTGCCTGTCAAGATATTTGATTCGCTATAGGACATCCACCGCCGGTTTAAACTCTTGAGCTGCTTTCGGAGTGCCGGATTGCTCTGGTCGCCTCGCTTCTCAACGTGCGAAGAAGTCCGATCGTCAAGGACGGTTGCATGTGATGCCGCGGCTAACCGAATGACCGATGCGCCGACGTTGGCTGGCGTACCGAATCGTGATCTGCAGCGGAGAAACTTTGGAGACATTTTTGTATTGACAAGACACAAACCTGCTGTGTATCGTTACTGGTTCATGCTAGGATTAGCAAAGGAGTTCCATGCCGCAAAAAACCATGAGCCAGGCGATCAACGAAGCTCTTCGCGAAGAGATGCGAAATCAGCCCAATCTGATTCTCCTTGGTCAGGATATCGGCCCTTACGGGGGAACTTTTGGTGTGACGCGAGGAATTTATGATGAGTTCGGTGAAGACCGGGTGCGGGATGGGCCGCTTTGCGAATCGGCAACAGTGGGATTTGCCATCGGTGCAGCGATTCATGGGATGCGCAGTGTCGTCGAGATTGAATTTGTGGATTTTACCAGTGTCGCTATGGACCAGATTGTTAACCAGGCAGCGAAGATGCATTACTTTTTCGGTGGCCAGATCAAGGTGCCCCTAGTCATTCGCACGCCTATTGTGAGCCGGATGGGGATGGGTGCCCAGCATTCGCAGAGCCTGGAGGCATGGTTTTTGCAGGCACCGGGGCTGAAAGTTGCTATCCCCTCCAATGCCTATGACGCAAAGGGCTTAATGAAGACAGCTTTGCGGGATTCGAATCCCGTGCTATTCCTTGAAAACGCAAAGCTCTATTCATCGAAGACGGAAGTGCCTGAACAGGAATACTTCATTCCCTTTGGTGAAGCGCGAATCATCTCGCAAGGTCAGGATTTGACGCTCGTGGCAATTTCCGGAACGGTGCCGGAAGCTGTCGCGGCGGTGGATCGGCTGGCGCGGGAAGGAATTTCAGTAGAACTCATTGATCCTCGTACTCTGAACCCAATGGACACCGGAACGATCGTGAACTCCGTCCGAAAAACCGGCCGTCTTCTGATTACTCATGACGCCTACAAGACAGGTGGAGTGGCGGCGGAAATCAGCCAACGTGTGGTCGAGGAGGCTTTCGATTATCTGAACGCTCCAATCGTGCGGGTGACCGCTCCCGACGTTCCCGTGCCTTCGGGTAATCTCCACTACG
>JASHTR010000101.1 GCA_030040455.1 Terriglobia bacterium
GACACGGGCAATGACGACGATGCGGTCGCGCCGGTGTTGTCAAGCTGAGGTACTGTCCGGGAGAGATCGTCAATGACAGAGCTTAATTCCTGATTCTGCGGCTCACTTCCGCCGGTCGTGCGCTCGAAATCCAACAGATTTCGATAAGTGTCGCATTGCGATTGAAGAAGTTTGAGTCTGCTCTCAGAGTCCGCCAATACAGTTTTCACCGTTGTCTGCTCATTTGCTCGCTGCGTGTCGATCTTCGTCTGGCGCGATGCAATCTCGTTACGAGCAGCTTGAACCTCAGCCTCGCATTGCGCTTCGATTTTCAATAAGCGTTGCACCTCTGATCCAGATTGGACTGTAACCGTAGCGCCAAGATTTCGATCAGAAGAACGCAACGTGTTTGGTTCGAGTGCAGCAACGGCTCTCGCATAGTCAAATGAGAGCCTGAGGATTTGTATGGTGACGGTTTCGGCATTTTCAATGAAAGGAACGTCCTCCGGCTGGATAGCTATTTCGTGCTGATCCGAAGAACTCCTGTACCATTCAATGCTCTGCGTAAGAAAACCGATCACTTGCTGCCGAGGAGGAAGGTCGTATTTGTTCTTGGTCGCCACGTCGGCAGACATCGCGCCGGTCAGAAGCAGAAGAGCCAACGCAGACATAGCAACACGTCGAACAGTGCGGAAGTCAAGATGCATGATTCGACTCCTGGTCAGTGCACGTGCCCCATCCGTCCGACGCGGTAGTCTTCGAACGCTTGCTTCAGTTCCGATTCGGTGTTCATCACAAACGGGCCATAACTGGCGACCGGCTCATTCAAGGATTCACCACTCAACACCAAAAGCAGCGATTCCGATTTCGCTTCGAGCAGCACGCTTTCGCCCGAGCGCGCCAACGGCGCTATTAGCGCTTCACCCTTCAATTCGGACGACCCATTCAGAATCACGTCTCCCCGCAGCAAAACAATCGCGGAATTCTGCCCGGCTTTTAGCTTCAGTTCGCCTCTCCGGCCCGTCTCCAGTCGCACATCGAACACGTTCACCGGCGTGAAGGTCTTCGCTGGACCTTGGACGCCATCGAGCTCGCCTGCAATCACACGCGCGAACGCTTTGGCTCCAAGCCGCGCACGGGGGATAGCAGAGTCCAAGATGCCCTGATAGCGCGGTTTGGACATTTTCTGCGCCGCCGGAAGGTTGACCCACAACTGAACCATTTCAAAATCTCCGCCCTCGGAGGTGAAGTCCTTCCCGTGCATTTCCTCGTGAACGACGCCTGAAGCGGCCGTCATCCACTGGACGTCGCCCGGATTGATGGTGCCCGTGTTTCCGGCAGAATCGTGATGATCAACGCTCCCCTGATAGGAGATCGTCACGGTCTCGAATCCGCGATGCGGGTGCTCCTCGACGCCGCGCGGTCGGTTGGAAGGCGCAAAGTGCGCCGGCCCCGCATAATCGAGCATCAAGAATGGACTAAGGTCCTCAACGTCGCGCGATGGAAAGATCGTGCGCACGGGAAAGCCATCGCCCACCCAATGCGATCCTGCCGCGCCATAGACTCCCAGCACCTTCTTTCGCTCTGACATTGTTTACACCCTCCTTTTTCTTCCTTCCTCGCTTTCAAAGGCGTTATTCTCTGCGGGTTCGTGGCCGTTCGCAGCATGGCCCAGCTTACGCAATAGATTTGCAAGGGCCTCCTTCTCGGTCTGATTGAGGCGCGAGAACACCTCGCGTAACAGCGTGAATGCGTCCGCGAGCAGCTAGTCTCATGTCCCGGAAGTTCGTAATCTAATTCTAGCGCTGCGGCTGTCATGCTGAGCGGAGCGAAGCATCCCGGTATTTCTTTAAAATCAAATACGGAGACCCTTCGCTCCGCTCAGGGTGACAACGACGAACACCGGCGGACTTACGTCATGAACCATTGGGACAGGAGACTAGCTAGCGTTACTGATATTTCCCGCGTCGAACCGCCCAGGAATCCGTGGGCCTGCCGAAAAATTCTCCTCCCTATTATCGCCAGCGGCATCATCCCTGCTCATCATGGCTCCTGTCTGAGATCATGTGAGCTTATAGGACTTGGCACCCGTGCCAGCGAGCTTCCCTGCGTCAACGATGAGATATTCTTGACGGATTGGAGTTCCTCCGAAATAGCTCTCCAGAATCTCCAGCGTGCCAGCGGCGTAACGCGCTTGTGCGGAGAGCGAGCTGCCTGAGATGTGTGGCGTCATGCCATTGAAAGGCATCGTTCGCCAGGGATGGTCCGGTGGCGCCGGCTGGGGAAACCACACGTCACCAGCGTAGCCGGCAATGTGACCGGACTGGAGAGCGCGCACGACCGCATCACGTTCGATGAGTTTCCCCCTCGCTGTATTGATGACGTAGGCACCACGCTTCATCTTCGCGAACATCTTATCGTCGAAGAAGTGCTCGGTTGATGGATACAGTGGCATGTGAACATCGATGATATCGACAGCACGTACAAGAGATTCTGCGTCGGGATGAAAAGTCAGATCCAGCTCCCTCTCGATCTCCGGACTCAGTCTGTGCGGATCGGTATAATGCAGATGAAGGTCGAAGGGTTTGAGTCTGCGCAGCACCGCCAAACCAATCCTCCCCGCGCCAATCGCGCCAAAGTGCATGCCTTCAATGTCATAGCTGCGAGCGACGCAATCGGCGATGTTCCATACGCCGTGAACGGCGATCCCATGCGACGGCAGATAATTACGGACCAGCGACAGCACCATCATCACGGCATGTTCCGCCACGCTGATACTGTTGGAGCCAGTCACCTCGGCCACGGTGACATGGGCGCGGGCGGCCGCATCGAGATCGACATGATCGGAACCGATGCCCGCAGTGAGGGCAAGCTTCAGTTTTTTCGCTTCGGCAATCCGTTCCTTGGTCAGATAGGCCGGCCAGAAAGGTTGGGAGATGATAACCTCCGCATCAGGAAGATGCTTTTCGAACTCCGAGTTCGAGCCGTCTTTGTCGCTCGTCACGATGAGCTCGTGGCCGAGCTTTTCCAGATAACTGCGAAGTCCCAGTTCGCCCGAGACACATCCAACAAGTGCGCCCGGTTTGAATCCGAGAGGCCCTCTCGGCGTGGGAGCTGTTTGCCCATTCGCATATTGGGTGATGGTTGGGATGTCATCCCGCGAATAGATTGGAGGGTATCCAGCTTGCGGGTCGGGATAAAGGACACAGAGAATTTTCGCCATGATGCGTTTCCTTTCCTTCTGTCGCGGCGACACACGGTCCGGCTGTTTAAGCGAGGCTGGGATCACCACCATCCACGAGAATTCTTGTCTTCTGTTTGCCAGTCAACATACCCTTTCTCGAAGCGGCATAATTCGAGGAATTCTCCGGTTGGCACGGCCGATCGTAAGGAACGCCAGTCTCAAGCTACAAACTTCGCCTTACAGCAGTTCAAGTGCACCCCCTTTATGGGCTGCAATATGATCGGTTTTGTCGCTCTTGATTTCATACTGTGGATCATCTTCCGAGGCGTGATGCACATAACCCTTGTAGCTAAAATCTTTGGTGTGGATCGCAATAATGGTGCCTGACACCCGACCTGCCTCAGAATTCCAGCCGACGTGATCGCCAATCTTAAATCGCTTGGCCATCGCCCTATTTCCTCATTCACCTTCGACTGGAAAGCAGCTATTCAGGTCTGCCGCTCCCAACGAGACTCGGATCCCAGCCTGCGCGCTCCGCACCAGCCTTGTAGGTCGACTCCAAAAACGACAGCACGTCGCCGTCAG
>JASHTR010000102.1 GCA_030040455.1 Terriglobia bacterium
GCCGGGGTTGGTGTTTGAAGTTGATTCAAGACATCTTCCAGCGTTTCGACAACCTGAAAGCGACGATAGAGCGCAATGTGGATGGGCGGCGCCAGCGAGACAAGCTGGCTGCCCTCGCTTCGACTGGTAAGGATTAAGGACCCGGACTCAGCGAGCACAAACTCAACGCCGGTGATTCCAACTCCTGCCGAAAAGCACTGACTCCGAAACCGGGCAACCGCTTCTTCGGTCGCTGTCTGTGGCCAAAACTCCGCCGTCTTACCCCACGCTTCGAGCTTTTCGACTAGCCGTAGACGGAGGAGGAGCGGATTCCGTGAAAGAGCCACTGGACCTGTATTGGTGGTCGCAAGAATGTCGTGAAGCACTCGGTCGAGCTCGGCAGTCGAGGAGGCCCGATGGGCGACCCCACCCAGTTTTTGGAGTTCTGCCTCGAATGCACTAACCCATTCCGTAGCCATTATCGGAGGGAGGAACGAGCCACCGGGGGCTAGCCCAAGAGAGCAGGATTTTTCGCCAATCGCTGGTTTTGTGGTATGACCCAGGGCCTGCCGTACTTTTGCCAACATTTCGTCTCGTTTTGTTATAGGGGAGGGCATTCGTCACTCCGAATTGCAAAAGCCCGCGACGGCGATTCTAACACCAGGAGCGTAAGAACCGGTGCAAGAGATAGAAAATAAAAGTGGTTGTAATTTGTGTAAAACGTCGTTAAAATGCGCAACCTAAACCCCCTCCGCCTCATCTGAACAGGGGTAAGAAAAAAGAGCAAAGGATCAAGCGTCGATGCCAACCGTTGTTAAAATCCGAAAATCGTCATACCGCGCGTTGCTGCTCAAGAAGCGCAATGAGTTGTTGGCGGAGGTTAAGCGCGGACCTGAAGCTTTGGCTACCAATATCCAAAGCCCGGACGCCGTTGAGTTTGCGATTAAAGCCGCCGAGCAGGATCTGACCGCCCGAACGGCTGACCTACGCAGTCGAGTGCTCAAGGAGATCGACCGGGCGCTCGAGCGCGTTGCCAGAGGAAGCTACGGCGTTTGCGAAGGCTGTGGGGAAGACATCTCCCAGGCCCGTTTGAAGGCGCTTCCCTGGGCGCGATATTGTGTCCGCTGCCAAGAGTTGATTTCAAGAAATTAGGCCGCCGCGCCCTTTGGAGTGCGGCGGCAAGCCGCCGCTTTCTCCAAGGCCAGCTTGCTGGCCACGGGATACCCCTTCAGCGCCGCGAGCAAGCCAAAACGCCAGCACGCTGCCGCACTCCAGCAAGGCTCCTGCATATGCAGAGGAGTGTTGGACGCACCCCACTAGCGCGGTGTTGCGTCTGGGAGCCCGCCGTCCACCGGAAGCGTGGCCCCGGTGGTTGGCGTTTGCCGAGTGGCAAAAAAGAGGACCGCGTTGGCGACATGGCGGGCCGTAACTTTTGCCTTCAGCAGATTGCGATTCCGGTAATACTCCTCAAGTTGACCTTCATCGAGACCGCGCGCCCTCATCCGATCCGGCCCCACTTCTTTCCAAAGGCCTGATTTCCGCTCTCCGTGTGAGAAGACGCCATCGGGAGCAACCATGTTCACGCGCACCCCTATTTCCGCTATTTCCAGGCTGGCAATCCGGGCAAGCTGGTGCGCAGCGGCTTTTGTAGCGCTATAAGCGCCGAACCGGGGGCCAGGTGAAAAGACGTTCTTGGTAGACACCAGCACGATATCGCCTCCTGTCCCTTGAGCCTTAAAGCGCCTTGCCGCTTCAGCTATGACCAGGAGCGAGCCTTCCACGTTGATCCGCTCAAGCTTTCGGAAAGCCTCCAGCGTCATTTCCATGAGGGATGAAACCATTGCCATCCCTGCATTCACAACCACCAAGTCAATGCCGCCCCAGGTTTCAGTCAGTATTTCAAATCCCTTCTCCACTGACTCGGGATCGGTAACGTCCAGCGGAACGCTCCTCACCCTTTCCCCATAGCTCTTCTGCAATTCGGTGGCGAACCGCTCTAGATTGTCCCC
Source organism: Terriglobia bacterium (assembly GCA_030040455.1). Classification (GTDB taxonomy): domain Bacteria; phylum Acidobacteriota; class Terriglobia; order UBA7540; family UBA7540; genus RH2-MAG17b. Next base: position 1,989 of record JASHTR010000102.1, read on the forward strand.
AGGCAGGTCCGTTACTGCTACATGGCAGCCTTCCTGGAGCAGTGCCTCGGAGATGGCGGATCCCACAGCTCCTGCGGCCCCCGTCACAAGCGCAATGTGGCGGGCGAGAGGAGGCTCGGCTTGGTTGAGCTTCGCGTGTTGGAGAGGGCGATATTCCATCTCAAAGAGCTCGGACTCCGATAGTCCTTCATAGATACCCGCTCGACCGATCTTTGCTTTTATGTCCAGAGTATGCGCCGTGATGTCTCGTGCGATCCGCGCCGCTCCGACGTCCTGCCCGGCGCACACTGCCCCCATTCCCGGCAGCAGAACCACGCGCGGATAGGGGTCGAATGGCCGCATCCCTTCGGGCATTGCGGCAGCATGACGCGCCACGTATCCTTCATAGGCCGCCTTATAATCCCCAATAGCGTCAGAGATCTGCCGTCGCACCTTCTCGGCATCTTGATAGTCCGGAGCATCGACCCAGAGCGGAAACGGCTTGGTCCGGATGAGATGGTCTGAGGTTACCGGAGGGGTAAGCGCCCGTTCTTTCCCCCCGTCTGAATCAACAAAATCAAGAGTTTCACGGGTAATCAGGGCCTGGAGGATGACGCGTCGGAAAGGCTGGTCCGCGTTGCCTGAAGGCTCCGCAAGCTGCCCCCTCAGAATCGGAGCCAGGCGTCTCCAGCGCGTCTGCGCCGTTTCGATGGGCGTAGAAATCTGCACCTGGACAGGATGCCCGGCCACGCGGTCGAGATATTGCTCGGCGCGAGTGACCAGCTCCACCGTCGCTTCATAGGACTGCCGCGCAGTTCTAGCCCACGTTACCAGCCCATGTTTCATCCACACCATTCCGGCACTGGACGGGCGCCGCTCATAGGCCGTTGCGGCAGCTTTTGCCAGGCCAAAGCCGGGTGCCACATATTGAAGGATAATCACGCCAGGACCTAGCGCTTCTTCAATCCGCCGCGTCGCATCCGGCTGATTGGTCAGAGCGAGGATGGCATCCGCATGGGTATGATCGATGAACTTTTCCGGAAGGAACGCATGAACGAGCGCCTCGATGGAAGGAGTGGCCGAGCGCCAGTCAAGCAAATGCGTGCGCAGCTCGTTAACCATCGCTTCATCGCTGAGCTCGCTCAGCCTGCGCAACATCAGAAGATATTCCAGCTTCAGCCCCGTCAAGCCTTCCGGCGAAATATCCGCCATGTCCTGGCCTGAAGCCTTCACAAAGATTGCCAGAGTCGGCTCGCCCAGCCGATTCATAACGCTGGTTTTGACGGAGGTATTTCCACCGCCGTGAAGCACCAGCGACTCATCGGCGCCGAGAAGGCGTGAAGAGTAAGTTCGCAACGCCAGGTCCTCCCCATAAACCCGCGCGTGCAACCCTACAAACTTCTCTGCCTCAGCCTCTGACCATCGGCTCCGCATTCAAATCTCCTCGCCTCGACACCCCCTCCTGCTTCAGGTCCCGGAGTGAACCAGCGCTTCCTGCCTCTCGTGCTTCTGCGTCTGGTAGAAATCATAGGCATGATCGGGTCTCATCCCGTCGTGAACCACCTTGCGAACGGCCTCGATCATGGCGAGGGGAGATTCCGACTGAAAGATGTTCCGCCCCATGTCCACTCCGGCAGCACCTTCATTCACAGCGCTCCAGGCAAGTTTCAGCGCCTCGGGCTCAGGAATCTTCTTTCCTCCTGCCATCACCACCGGAACCGGGCAGCAAGCCGTCACGGTCTCAAAATCTTCCGGCACGTAATAAGTCTTCACGACGTGCGCTCCGAGTTCCGCGCAAATGCGGCACGCCAGTCGCAGGTACTTCGCATCGCGGGTCATACTTCGGCCCACCGCCGTGACACCCAGCACCGGGATGCCATACCGGTTGCCCGCATCCACGAGCCGCGTCAAGTTATGGACGGACTGCGTCTCAAATTCCCCACCGATAAATACCTGCACCGCCATCGCGGAAACGTTCAAACGGACAGCGTCCTCAATATCCACAGCGATATGCTCGTTCGATAATTCCTTGAGCACGCTCGGACCGCCGCTGGCGCGGAGCACCACCGGCTTTCCGGAAGCAGAAGGGATCGTGGTGCGCAAGATACCGCGGGTCACCATGAGCGCGTCCGCGTATGGAACCAGCGGAACAATGGTCACGTCCACTCGCTCGAGCCCTGAAGTGGGCCCTTGGAAATAGCCATGGTCGATAGCCAGCATCACCGTCCGGCCTGACTGCGGACGGAAAATCCGCGCCAGCCGGTCTTGCATCCCCCAGCCCAGCGCCCCTGAGCCTTTCAGAAAAAATGCTTCGTGTCGTGCAGGAATCTTCGGATAGAACTCCTTTGTCTCTCGATTATTTTCAAGGTCTGCCACCCGCCCATCTCCTTTCAAAGTCAAAATGTTCTTCAATTCTATATCATCCGCGGAATTTTAACCTGCGGTGGACGCACCACACCAGGAGGGATCGCGGAACGGGCGACGAGCGCTCAGCATTCAGCCATCAGCAAGCAGCTTTCACCTTAGAAGCTTCTTTGCCGACGGCTGAGCGCTGATTGCTGAAAGCGGATTCAATCATCAAAGCTGCCGGTAACACCCTGGAAACCACGGGCCGCCTGCTTGAGCATCCACTTGATAACCCGCCCGTCGTCATAGCAGTAGCCAAGATTGTGGTTGAGCGTAGAGAAGCAGTGCGTCTGGCAGGATTGTTTCATCTCCCGGAGCTG
>JASHTR010000103.1 GCA_030040455.1 Terriglobia bacterium
CCCGATCATGTTCAGAAGCTGCGGTGTAACAGGCTCGGAAAGGATCAGGGTGAGGTGGCCCACGGGGGTTTTTTCCTGGTCAAGGGCGCGCAAGGAGAGCTCTTGGTGGCTCATGACAATGCCCGCCCACTCTTCGCCCGAGAACCAGCGCGGCTCGGAAATAGGCTGGCTCAAGGGCTCTCCGGTCAGGCGAAAAGCGCGCGCCTGGTCGCCGGCTCGAAGGGTGATCTCCAGCGCGGGATAGCTGCTGGCGTACTCGCCCAGATCGGTCACATAAAAGTGTTGGAGCGCGTCGAGTAGCTTTTGAGGGCTTCGTGCTTGGGTGTGAGTGGCCTCGTGGGCCACCACGCGGTTCAACTGCTTCAGCTCGTCGTAGTGGTTCTGCAGCCTTCGGTTCACCAGGAAGGCGGCAAACTGGCTATTCAGGATAAGCCCTCCCATGCATCCCATTAAAAGAATCAGAAGAATAGGGACAAAGGCGATGAAGAGATAAATGGCAATGAGCCGCCTCGTGAGCCGCCAGAGAAGGCGTTGCCGAACGAAACGCAGAAGGCGAACTGCATAATAGATAACAGCGACGACGGCACCAAGAATGAAGAGAGACCACAGCCTGCCCAGCCCGGCGATGCCCAGCCCCGCGCGGAACATGCCTGGACGGACTATTTTTAAAACCACGCCGTAGACGATCAGGCAGAGGGTGAAGCGAGCCATGAGGTGGGAACGATACTCGCGAACGAGAACGCCAAGCATGAAGGAGATTTTAAGCGCGTTCTAGCGCGATTGCCAACCTTTTTAGCTTTGAGCAATCAGCGCTCAGCTTTCACTTTGGAACATCCCTGCCGACGTGGGTTACGGGCATTGCGGGGCGACACGAACGGCGGCTAAACCTCAGCTTGGGGTGCAACCTGCGCTTCCCGGTTTTCCACCGGTCTAGGGGGCTTGAAGGGATTTCTGAGATTTTTCCACATGCGGGGGTCAAAGGACGGAGGATGAATCAGCAGCCACAGCGCTCCGAAGAGAGCAGGCAGCAGCGCCGTGAAGCCAAAAAACACCAGTGAAACGTTGATGGCGACAGTGCGGGAGATGGAAAAGAACGGGAGCAGCAGGACGGAAAGTCCTTCGCGGGGGCCGACGCCACCGATGGAAAGCGGAAGAGCTCCGGCAATCACCAACCATGGGTACGTGGCGAGAGCCACGTTGAAGGTCGTGGGATGGAAGGCGCGAAGAAGAAAGAAGAGAGTCAGCAAATCCAGCGCGCCCGCGCACAAAGCCCAACTCCCAAAACGGCCGGCGGGGATGCCCGTCAACGTTTTCCAGAAGACGCGAAAGCGCCCAAGGCGCGAGGCCCCCGAGGGAGGCTTGCGAGCCCATCTGCGGCTGGCCGCAAAGAAAGGGATCAGCCCCAGCCATGCTGCCGCCGCTGCCAGCGCATAGATGTGAGGCACGAAGAGGAACAAGCTGAGGGCGGCATAGCCCAGGACCGCCCATAAATCGAACGTTTTATCGACGAAGGTGAAAAGCAGCGTTTGCCCGCGACGCCCTTCCGCAACAAACATGCAACGGCTGAGGTCGCCAACCCGTCCCGGCGTGACCGACGCCAATGCATAGCCACCCAGCAGAGCTCGCACGGATTCTCTTCGAGCGCAGGGAGGGTCTTTTGCGACCAAAAGGAGATGCCACTTCAGCGCGCGCACCGCGAGCGTGGTGAGGGTCACGAGTAATGCGAAAAGTATCCAGCCTCCATGGACCTCGCGCCAAGCGGACCAGAACTCCTTATGGAACAGGCTCCATAGGAGCCACGCGGAGATCGCCACCACGAGGGAGTTCCTGATCCAGAGCCGGGAATTGCCGCGGATGCGCACGCAGAAAGTCCTTCCAACTCTGCTATCGGCAGGGTATGGAAAGGCCTTGAACGCACCTGAGCCCTTTTCTTTCCCTCACGGTTTCACGATCGATCCGCCTATCGCCCAGGGTCACGTCAAAGTCCCAGAAGTGTAAGATTGCACAGCGCTGCTGGTGCGAAGCACCTATGGAGTGCGGCAGCTTGCTGCCGCTTTGCGCGCGCCCGCTTGCGCAGGCGCCGGGAGCCGGAAGCAAGCTCCCGCACTCCATACAGGCGCGACTTTGACGTGACCCTGGCCCATCGCCCGAGTTGTCGTCTGGTTATCCACGCAGGTATATTATATTTCTTTGTCGTGGTGGCTCGGTTGTCCCCCGGAATCGTTCTCGAATGAGGGAGGCTGGAAAGGACCATGAAGATCACGCGCAAGCATTTTCTTGCTCTCGGCATCGCCGGCGCAGCAACTGCTTTTGTCGGCTCCGCCCACGGGCAACTGGTTGAGACACTCCAGGAATGGCATCAGGAAGATTTTCGAAGAGTAACCGCCCGGCCCGGCCGCACCCGCCAGGTGTATGACATCACCGAGATCAATCAAGGCGTCTTCCTGAACAACATCAAGAATTCACTGAACGGTTTTCAGTTCGGCTTTGGGATCGCTCCACGGGAAATCAACGTGATGGCAGCGCTGCATGGCAACGCCAACCTGCTCCACTTTGACGACTCGATGTGGAAGAAATACAAGCTGGGCGAGTACGCGGCGGTGACAGACCCCCAGACGGGCGCGCCGGCAACACGCAACATCTTCTATCCGAGCGCGGCGAATCCGCTCGACAACAGGCCGGACAGCGAGCAGTCGATTTACCAGGATCACAGTATCCAGGGGTTGATGAAGAGGGACGTAAGCTTTTTGCTCTGCCACACGGCGACCGAAGAGCAGTCCCGCAAGCTGAAGAAACGTTTTGGCCTAAGCGGGACGCCCGAAGACATGG
>JASHTR010000104.1 GCA_030040455.1 Terriglobia bacterium
TGCCGAGTATTGACCTGTTTCTAGCTTATTTCCCGAGCCAAAGGACAGGGGACACCATCCACTCGCCCAAGCACTGCCTTCCCGGAGCCGGATGGACGCCGATTGCTTCCACCGCGATTCACGTGCCGTGGGGAAAAGGAAACATGCTCAACGCCAACTACTACGTCCTCGAGCTGGGGCTCAACCGTGAAGTTGTAATTTACTGGTTTCAGTCGCAGGGACGCACGGTGGCGAGCGAATACTGGCAGAAGCTCTATTTAATCGCAGATGCCCTCCGAACCAATCGTACAGACGGCGCTTTAGTGCGGGTGATCACTGGATTAGCGCCTGGGGAGCAGCCGGAAGACGGGAAGCGGAGGGCCATGGGATTCACAAAACAGATTCTGCCTCTGCTGGGAGAATACATACCCCAATGAAGGAAGGAGTCGCCATGCGCAAATTCCATCACATCAGTTTCTGGATCACTCTTATCGCGCTCGCCGCCTGCGTCGCCGGGTGCACGCGGGATCCGAACGTCCGAAAGCGCGCGTTTTTTGATAGCGGCTCTCGGTATTTTGCCAAAGGCCGATACCGGGACGCCGCGATCCAATTCACCAATGCCATTCGCATCGATCCGAAATATGAAGAGGCTCACTATCAGCTTGCCCTCGCGGACTCGAAGCAGGGGTTGTGGCGGGACGCATACCTGCAGCTCAGCCAGGCTGTCGAGCTACGCCCCGACGACCTGAAAGCGCAGCTAGATCTGGGAACTCTCTTTCTCGCCTCGCGCCAGTTTAAGAGGGCCCAGGACCAGGCAAAGCTGGTTCTCGCCAAGGACGCAAAAAATGTGGACGCGGTCATCCTGATGGCCAACTCGGACGCCGGCCTCTCAAATACCGATGCGTCTCTTCAGGAGATGCAGAACGCGATCGAGCTTCAGCCAAACCGCCCGCAATCTTACCTGGACCTTGCCGTACTTCAACTTAACGCGAAGAAAGTGACGGACGCGGAGGAAAGCTTTAAGAAGGCCGTTCAGCTGGATCCAAAATCGGTGAGCGCGGCGATGGCGCTGGGTGATTTTTACCTTCAACAGCACCACTGGTCTGACGCCGAACAGCAATTCCAGCGGGCGATTCAGCTTGCCCCCAAGAATCCTCTGCCTCGCGCCGCGCTGGCGCGCGCGGAACTGTTCGACGGTAAGAAAGATGAAGCGGCCGGGACTCTGGAAGAGGCAAAGCGAGCCCTTCCCGACGATCCGGCTGCATACCGCCTGCTGGGCGAATTTTATATTTCCACCGGCCAAATGGATAAGGCTCGGGCGGAATTTGCTTCGCTTTCAACCGCTCACCCCAAGGATAACGTTGTCCAGAGGTCCTACGCTCAGTTGTTGATTTGGAATCATCAACTCGACGAGGCTTCAAAAATTACGAGCGATCTCCTTAAGAAGAACCCCACGGACTCGGGTGACCTGATTCTTCAGAGCCAGATAGCGGAAGCCCTCAACAAACCGGACGAAGCCGTCACTACTCTTCAGTCCGTTCTCAAGGCCGAGCCGGACAACGCTCCCGCTCACTACTACCTCGGGATGGCCTTCGACATGACGGGCCAGTTGGACCGCGCGGAAGCCGAATGGCGAGAAGCGATTCGACTGCAACCGGCCATGATTGACGCCCAGCGCGCCCTGGCTGGCGTTGCGGTCCGTAAGGGCGATATCGACTTGCTGAAACAGACGTCCGACGCCATCATGAAGCTCGCTCCGAATTCTGCCCAGGGCTATATTCTTAGCGCCCAGGCCAGCCTCACTCAGAAGGACGTGGCCGCTGCGGAGACGGATTTGAATAAGGCCCTCCAGGTGGCTCCCCAGGATCCGGCTCCTTATGCAGCCCTTGCCGCCCTGCGCCTCAGCCAGAAGCGGTACGCAGAAGCGCAGAAGCTTTATACTCAGTCTTTAGAAAAGAATCCTGCCTTCACGGCCGCGTTGCAGGGGCTGGTGAGGATCGACCTGATAGAGAAAAAACCGGACCAGGCGCTTGCGGCGGTGAACCAGCAGATTTCCAAGGCTCCAACAAGCAGCCCCTTTCATTTGCTTCTTGCCAACCTCCTGGCCGCCAACCATGACTTGCCGAAGGCGGAGGCCGCGGCGTCCCAGGCCATTCGGCTGAACAAAAACAATATGGCAGCTTATCTGTTCCTTGGCCAGGTCCAGGTGGCGATGGGGTCGCGCGATAGCGCCGTCACAACCTACCAGCAGGCCATTCAGCAGAGTCCGAACGACGTTCGCCCCTACCTGATGCTGGCCGAACTCGAAGATCAAATGGGAAGCTGGGAAAAGGCTCAAGGCCTTTATCAGAAGGTACTGCAGATTCAGCCCGATTTTCCTCCGGCCCAAAACAATTTGGCTTACCTCATGATTGAGCACAACCAGAACGTAGATGTGGCCCTTTCCCTGGCCCAGGCGGCGCGGCGCGCTATGCCGGACTCCCCGGCCGCGGCGGACACCTTAGGCTCGGCATACTTCCACAAGGGACTTTACACTCTGGCGGAGAATTTGTTCCAGGAAGCGATCGAGAAATCTCCGAAGGACCCCTCCATCCGCTACCATCTCGCAATGACGTACGACAAACTCGGAGACCGCGCGCGCGCGCGGGATGAGTTCCAGCAGGTCCTCGCTCTCGACCCCAAATTCAAGGATGCCGACAAAGTACATGAGGCCCTTGAGTCGTTAAAGTAGAGGCGCCGCTGTCCGTTCGCATGGCTAAGGACGCCACGAACCAGATCCGTGGGACACCCTTCCTCCCACTGAAGCAGGAGAGATTCTGAAACGATGAAGATCCAATTAAAAATACTCATTTTGTTTGTGATGACAGCGGGCGTGCTGTTGGCTCAGGAAACGCACTGGACCGTCGTTAATGCCTCGCGGAATCCTGCAGACGACACGAAGACGAACAGCGACAAGGTTCCCGATGTCTACGCGATCACGGGTCATTTTGACCGAATCGTGGTTTTAAGGCTCAAGTACAAGGCCGACTTGCTTGCGGGCATGGAAAAGATGGTCAAGCAGGAGCATATTCGGAATGGCGTGATTCTAGCCGCCGTTGGGTCGGTCCGCGGCTATGAGATCCATCAAGTCACCAACCGGGCATTTCCTTCGCATGACACCTTCGAAAAGAATGCTTCCCAGCCAGCCGACCTCGTCAGCATGAACGGGTACGTCATCAACGGCAAGATTCATGCGCATATCACGCTGGCAACTCCTGACAGGGCAATCGCCGGCCATCTCGAACCCGGCACCCAAGTTTTTACCTTCGCCATTGTCACCATTGGAGTGATGAATGAGGCCGATTTCAACCGAATTGACGATAAGACGTATCGCTGACCCCTTACGGCGATAGGCTTTTCCAGAGTACCGGCTCGACGCGCGGCACCATGAAGCCCCAGATGAGCGCTCCCGCCGTTGCGATTAAGCCGGTTAGGAAAAAAGCCAGCCGGGACGAGCCGTTGACCTGAACGGTGAGACCGGCAATCCAAGGCGCGGCAATCCCGGCGAGATTGCCCACGCCGTTCTGAACGCTGGTCCATCGGCCCGCCATAGCAGGGCCGGAAAGGGTTTGTGAGATGGCCCAGTGATTTGACGCGTAGGTCCCGTAGCCGATACAGGCCACAAGCAGGCAAGCGATTGAAGCGGTCAAACTCCCAATGAATGCGAGACCGGCAAGGACGGATGCCACAGAAAGACCGACGACGACGATGCTCTTGCGCACACGCGTAGGAGAAGAGCCACCCGCAATGAGGCGATCCGAAATCCACCCGGCCGTGATGGTTGCAGCGGCAACTAGGAGAAACACCACGGAAGTGAAACCCGTCATCATTCCCAGCGAGAGCCCACGCTCGCGGACGAGATAAATAGGGAGCCACGTCAGGAGGAAGTAGAAAAAATAGTTACCGCAGAATTGGCCCAGGAAAGTCCCCCACGCCGCGCGGACACCGAGCAATTCCAGCGTAGAGGGCAGCGGTTCGGGCGTTTTTGCTTGCAGGTGTCCTGGTCTCGGCATCCACCTGACCCACGGAACCAGCCAGAAAAGGCCGCCGATGCCGAGGGCGATAAAAAGGATGCGCCAGCCGAAGCGGATGAGGAGAAGGCCGCCGATGAAGGTCCCGACAGCGGGACCGAGTTTTGTCCCAGCATCAATCAAAGCATTGGCGCGACCGCGATGATGTTGAGGAAGCTCGGCGAAGATTCGAGAATAGCAGGGATAGGTGATAGACTCGCCGGCGCCGAGGACGAGGCGGGCGGCGTAAATGAGCATAAAGCCGGATAAGAAGCCCGTCGCGATGGTTGCGGCAGACCATACGAGGTAGCCACCCGCAAAGACGAGACCGACCGGGAAGCGATCTGAAAGCCAACCGGCGAAACCGAGGAGTTGCAGGAGGGCATACGTCCAGAAGAAGGCCGAAAGGAGGGAGCCCATTTGAAGAGGAGAAAGGGCAAGTTGCCTTTCGAACACCGGAGCGGCGATAGAGAGATTGGAGCGATCGATGTAGTTGATAAAAACTGAGGCGACCAGGAGAACTACAACAACCCACTCCGAGCGGGACATGCTTTGGGAGGATCGACAATCTGAGGGCATGAGCGGTGCCGTGAATCATACTGCCAGGAAGCAAGTGCAGAAGGATAGCTCAGCGTGATTACCGAGGCAAGGAGGTTTTTCGCCTTCTGAGGATGCTCTGCGGCCATCCCTCCGGTTAACGAAGTGACTCAGACAAAAAATCCTTTTGTCCGCCGAGGGTCAAGTCTGGCGGCTGCGCGAACGCCTTCCTTGACTTTAAGGTTGGCGCGACCTAGATTAGGTCTCTTGACCGAAACAGCGAGAGGCGTAAAAGCTCGTGTGGCGTTGTTTGTAACCTGCCTGGGAGACCAATTTTTCCCTGAAGTGGGCGAGTGTGCGGTCAAAGTGCTGCGCCGCCAGGGAATGGAAGTGATCTTTAACGCGGCTCAGACCTGTTGCGGGCAGCCCGCCTTTAACACAGGGTATCGGGACGAAGCGAAAGCAGTGGCGGCTCGCGTCCTGGACCTCTTCGACGATGCCGATTACGTAGTTGCTCCTTCCGGCTCCTGCTCCACGATGGTTCGCGTCTTCTATCCGGAGCTTTTCTCGGAGGACCCGCCACGACTGGCAAAGGTGCGGAAACTTCAGGAGCGTTTTTACGAATTTTCAGAATT
>JASHTR010000105.1 GCA_030040455.1 Terriglobia bacterium
CGCATACTGATCAAAACTTCTTCAGAATCTTGGTGACGGGCGTAAAACGGGACGATGTGGGATCCGTAACTTCATGGGGAGTGTCCATCGGGTGCGGCGCCGCCGCCAGAAACTGCGGATACTGAAGGGTCGCATTGAGCCAGCCTTCGAGCGTGCTTTCAGGCGTCTGCCCGATGTAATTAAAAACCGGTCTGCCTTTAGCGTCCAGAATGACAATCTGGGGGATGTTGGATGCGAAGTATTTCTGCACCAGCTTATTTTGAGCGGCCGACCAGCCGTATTCAAAGTCAATGATGACGAAGTGGACGCGGTCCTTATACTTCTTATAAAGGTCCACCGTGGTGCGCGCCTGGCGCTTGGCGTTGTAACAAAATTCAGCATAAAAGACGATGAAATTCGGGACGCCCGGCTTGACGCTTTCCATCATGTTATCGCCGGTGATGAGCGGTCCCTGGTGATTATTCCGTTTGTAATTGAGGTGAGGATTCAAAACCAGATTTTCAGCTCCTGCCGCAAAGAGAGGCAGTGCAAGAGCGAGGACGAGCGCGAGCATCAAGCGGTGCATGGTTGGTTTTCTTCTCCTTTCCGGATATCGAATGCGATTTGAGCCATCGCGAAGTTAAGAGGGATCAATGCCTGACCGCCGATCGTACCCTCTTCCTGCGTTCATGCCGGCCCATTTGCCAAGAAGATGCTGAAAAACACCGTGGAACCGTCCGTCAATCGACGACGGAAACGCCGGCTAATTCCTCAAGGACTCGATAAGGAGCTTTTGGCGGTTCGAGGAGAGCCTCGCGAAAAATAATAAAAGTCTGCTCCAGGGCATATTGGCCCGAAAGCGCGGCGTGGGGGACCATATCCGTAAATACCATCCACGTGGACATGGGTGGAAATTCCCATTTTGATTGCCGGCCCCCTTCTTGAAATTTCTGGTTGCTCTTTAAATAGTGATGAAAACCGAGCATAAACTCGTCATAGAGCGGACGATCCACCAGCGGAATGCCGGCGGCGCGGGCAAGCCGGATGACGTGCCGAAAGAGGGCGCGTGCCGGTGAGCACGCCTTCGCCCGTAGCTGCTCAAGTCCTGCCTCTTTCCCATATTGCCGAACCAGAGCATCAAACGGCTCACCGGTTAACCACACGCGTGATCGTTCGGGATTCAGGTTTGTGAATACCCGCAGGATTCGGTGGCCATTGGAAGGGCGGGTGGGAAAAGAATCCACGTGCAGAAGGTCATTGCGCTTCTGGATGGGAAGCGTCCGGCCCTCCTCTTCAATCGGCCGGTAACTGGCGAAATCAAGCCGCCATCGCCGTGCGTAGGGCAAGAGAAAATCAGCCAGAAAATCTGCGACCGCCTGCGAATAGGAGCGCATGATCCGGCGGAGCGCTTCGCCGTCAGCGCTTCCCCGGGTAAATCCCTGCACCCGATCCCGGTCCGGCTTGTAGGCAATGTTCTTATGAACCGTGGAAGCGGTCTGGCGAACGTTGAGAAGAAAAGAACGGTCACTCTCCGGGAGTAAGAAGGGGGGCTGCGGAAAGAGAAGAATAGCTCCTTCCTCGAGGCGCTCGCAATACCAACGCGCGCGTCCCTGAACATCAGGTGCGCTCCATCCGGACGCCGAAAATTCGTGGACCTCAACAAGAGCCATATGAACCTTTGAAACCCGCTGAAAAAACTCGAAAGCGGTCATCCTGGGGAGCCGAAGGCGACGAAGGATCTCTGTATTTGCAAATACAGGGATGCTTCGCTTCACTCAGCATGACATGCCCAGAGAGTTTTTCAGCAACCTGCTACGTGCCTTTCAACTTCCCTCGCCCAGCCAGTAACCAATCGATTTAAGCCGGGGGAGATTGTCGCAGACCGCCTTCAACGCAGCCATAATTGGAACTGCGAGAATCAATCCCATTGCCCCCCACAGCCAACCCCAAAACATCATCGCCACCGTCACCGCCAGCGCGTTCAGCCGCACCCGCCCCCCCACGAGCTTCGGCGTCAGAATATTGATGGATATAAAGTGAACCACGGCGACGGCGATCGCAATAACGATAATGGGCGTTGCCTTGTTAAACTGCATCAGCGCCACCAGCAGCGGAGGAAGCGTTGCCAGGGCTACGCCAATGTAGGGCACCAGGTCGACAACCGCCGAGAGCCCTGCCAGGATGAGAGCATAGCGGAGATGTATGGCGAGGTAAACCGGCGCGATCAAGGCCATCGAAATCGCCGCCACCAGGAAGTTCCCGAAAACGTATTCCCGAATCATCTGCGCGATGGCGTTGAAGATATTCTCCACTTCCTGGCGATGCTCGGGCGGGAAGAGATTCACGGTGGAAAAATAAAGGTGGCGCTTGGCCGTTAACATAAAGAACACCAGAAACGGGATGAACATCACCGTCATGCTGAATGCATAGATCGAGCCGATGCCTCGCAACAGAAAACGAGTCCACCCGGACTCCTGTTGCACGCGAATGGCGGGCAGATTATTCTCAGGCGACGATGACGCGATGGAGGATGTGCTCTGGCGGATGTGGCTGAATAAGTTCTGGAAATAGACGGTTATCTGCTTGATTTTCGCCGTGAAGGCGGGAAGGTCTCGCACAAACGTTGTCGCGCGGTCATAGAGGAGGTAAATAAGAAGACATACCAATCCCAGCGCCAGCAGGATCACCACCACGGATCCGAACCAACGAGGCACATGAAGGCGCTCGAGGAGAACCACTCCTGGATCGAGAACGAAAGCGATCAGGATGGCGCATATCAGCGTGATGACAACGGAACTCGCGAAATAGAGGCAAATTAAAACGATCGCCGCCGCAATAATCCGCAAGCTCGTACTGGAGGCGACCGTTGAAAATGTTTGACTCAGCTTGGTTTCCAACATCTCTCATGATTCTAGCCTGCCGTCAGCCTAATTTCCATAACCCCGATCCCTCGATCGCGCCCGTTTGCCGCTTCCTGGGCAGCAGGACGCGCTAGGGGAGCAGCAAAAAACTGGATCTCCGGCAGTGGGTCGGCTTGAATAGGGAGAAGCGGGTTCACCTCGGAATATAGCAGCGCAAAGCCGCCCCTATTTCTTGACTCTTCGCGGTGTGAAAGCTAGCATTCTTCCATGTCGTCCCCCATCGTCCGCCAACCTGCCGTTGCGGGCAAATTCTACCCGGCTGAGCCGGTAGAGCTGACTCGCGCGCTCGACCGATATTTGAGCGCCGCGGGTCCGGCTGTAGAGGTTCCGGATGCCAAGGCCTGCATGGTGCCCCACGCCGGTTATATCTATTCCGGTTACGTGGCCGGAGTGATTTACCGCAAGCTCCCTGCGCATTCCGCCTTCGTGATCCTGGGCCCGAATCATTTTGGATTTGGAGCGCCACTGGCAATTATGTCTCGAGGATACTGGCAGACGCCTCTTGGCCTCGCGGCCATTGATGAGACGCTCGCTCAAGCGATCCAGCGAAATCATCACGGCCTGGCGGAAGATGCTGAAGCTCACGCGGAAGAACACTCGCTGGAAGTCCAGATTCCCTTTCTCCAGCGACGGATGAAAAACTTCGCTTTTGTGCCGATCGCGGTCGGGGGCGTTGGATATGAAGAATTCGAAGCGCTAGGGAAAGCGGTGGGACGCGCGCTTGTCGAGCGATCGCAGCCCGCCATCATCATTGCTTCAAGTGATATGAATCATTACGAGCCGGACGGGGTTACCCGCACGAAAGATCATAAGGCTATTGAGAAGATTCTGGCGATGGACCCGGAGGGTCTTTACGACGTGCTGCGCCGCGAGCAGATTACTATGTGTGGGTATGGACCAGTGATTGCCATGCTGGCGGCAGTAAAGGAAATGGGTGCGCGGGAGGCGCAGCTTCAAAAGTATGCGACTTCAGCCGATGCAGGCAGCAACCGACAATCCGTTGTTGGCTATGCAGGGATTACGATCCAGTAAAACGGTTGAGGCTCGAAAAGCACGAAGAGCACAGAGAGCGTCACTCTGATGGTGGGGGTTGCGCTGCGCCACAAAGAGGCAGGCAAGTCCTCCTACCCGTGCATCGTCAGGGGCGCGCAGGAGCGAAGCTTCGGCCCGGGGAGGAGCGGGAAGGGCGCGACGGCCTGGACTGGGGTATAGTGTGCGTTTCTGCCGGTGAGGCGCCGGGAGAGTTTCCAGCCTCGCGTGAATGTTGCTCCGCGGCGGGTGTTCGGAAATACAATCCCTGCTGAGGGGCCGGATGTGCCTGCCACGCCGTATCTGTGGAGATCTCTGGCTCAGTGGCCGTCTGTGGCAAACGTGGCAGCGTCGCCAGCGGAGCGGGCTTGACGGTGGGGCTCTTCTCTCCATGACCTTGGCTTAGAGACACTTGAACCGTATGCCCGTCGCTTACCGGCGTGCCACTCTGGAACGCTTCCAGGCTCATGGCTGTGAAACACCCCTCCAATTGGGAACAGCGCCCTTGGCTCACCAATCGTGGCGTCCAGCCGATCCATCCTGGCCCTTCATACCACTTCACCGTCGCCGGAGACCAATTATTCAATGAGCCGGGAAGCCACACCCAGCCAAACCCCGGCATGAATCTCCAGCGACCGTAATGGAATGGGAGCCATCCCCACGGCTCCGCTGAAACCCAGGTGGATCCAAGGCCCGAATACCAGACCCAGCGTCCTGTGCTATAAGGCGACCAGCCGTAGGAAACATAGGGGCACCAGCCGTAGCCATATCCACCGAAGTAGGTCCAGTAGCCGTAGTCGGAAAGGTCGTTCCAGCCGTAGAGGCTGGCGCTCGTTCCTGAATTGGTGCTCGTGTCGGATTCGGCGTCGTTCTCGGATGCATATTGAGAAGGCTCTATGGCGGATTGCGCGGTTGCCCGCTCCTGGTCGCGCTGCTCCACCCAATCGTCCCAACTGTCTCGCGCGATGCCGTTGGAAATCGCGTTTGGCAAGCCGGGTTGAGCCACCAGAACGTTATCGGGTGCGAGTTGGACGTTGCCTTGCGGCCCGGAATAGAGCACCGAGCCCGCGAAGACCTCAACCCGCATTGCTTTAGGGTTAAAGTCGATGCGAAACTCGGCAGGGCTTGAAGGGCTGATGGTTGCTTTCCTGGCCTGAACTTCATTGACGGTCCCGATGCCTGAAATAAAATGGAACGTCGCGTAGCCGTTTTCGAGGGTCAGCAGATTGACGGAGGAGCCGGAGACAGAAGCGGAAAGGTGGTTGAAAGTCAGCTGAGAGCGTTCGCCAAGACGCACGGTTGAGCCATCTTCAAGCTCAACTTCGGCAAAGCTGTTTCCAGCCGTTGCCAGCGTGTCGCCCTGCTGAATGGGTCCATTGACAGAGGTTTGAAACCACTGGTCGGGTAGGGAAGCCGGCATCGTGGTGACTGTACCTTGGGAAAAGCTCAGCCGGGCAACGCGCGCTGCCGTTTGGGTCTGACCGCGAGCCGAAGAAACGGCAAGCGCAACAAGCACAGCAGGCACGGCTATCGCGCTGTATCTTCGCAGCCGGTTCTCCATCGGCGCCACCCCCGGCGGGCCTTCTACCTTCTTCTATCCTACACCAAGGTTGTCGTTGGTGCGCAGCGTTCGCATTAACGCTTGGGGTTTTCAATTCAAGGAAAAGCCGCAGGGTCAAAAAGCGGCCCCTGCGCTACAAAGGTTTGCCTAAATCCGGCTGTCCATCTGATGGGTGGCGCTGCCGGTAAAGCGTTGGATCAACCTGGGCGCTCATGGCAGCCAGGTCGAGAGGGATGCCTAAAAAGCTTTGAAGATTTACCGCCGCCGCCGCTGGCTCGTGGATCAGGCGGGGATATTCCATCCAACAAATGGACATCTCCGGACGGAGAGCGAGCGCAGCCTTAACCTGCCGCAGATGATTTTCGAGGGCGCGCGCCATTGCCTCGGGAGCAAGCGCGCTTCCTTGCGTGCCAAGTTTTTGAATCATGGCAGCCTGG
>JASHTR010000106.1 GCA_030040455.1 Terriglobia bacterium
CGCGTTGTCGAGCTGGATGCGTTGAAAATTGCCCCCCAGGTGACTTGGGGAACAAACCCGGGCATGGTCACGGACGTGACCGGCGTGGTTCCCGATCCGGCATCCTTCGGTGATGCGGGCGCGAAAAAGGCTGCCGAGTGCGCCCTGGAATATATGGGCCTGCGGCCTGGAACGCCTATCGCTGATATCCCCATCGACCGCGTTTTTATTGGCTCGTGTACGAATTCAAGGATCGAGGACTTGCGTGTGGCAGCGCGCATGGTCGCGGGAAAAAAGCGGGCCTCAACGCTGAAGGAAGCGCTCGTGGTTCCCGGCTCGCGCCCGGTGAAGGCGCAGGCAGAACAGGAAGGGTTGGACAAGATTTTCCGCGATGCCGGCTTCGAGTGGCGCGATTCAGGATGCAGCATGTGCCTGGGAATGAACCCCGATATTCTGCTTCCCGGCGAGCGCTGCGCCTCGACGTCAAACCGCAATTTTGAGGGACGCCAGGGCAAAGGTGGCCGAACACACCTGGTGAGTCCTATGATGGCGGCGGCGGCGGCCATTGCCGGGCATTTCGTTGATGTCCGTGGATGGGATGAAGCGGAGTGATCGGCGGGTCGATTCAGGATGAAAATTGGTGTGGAACTGGTTACGCTTGTCGCTGGTTTAATCGCTGCATGGATCGCAGTTGTTACTTACCGCCAGAACGTCAAGCTGGAAAGGGGGAAATGGCTTAAAGAGCTTTATGAAAAGTTTTACGAGCGTGATGATCTCAAAAGGGTTAGGGACTTACTTGATGGCAACGACCAACAAGCGAAGGAGAAACTCCTTAAGGAAGAGTCGCCAGACTTTACGGATTATTTAAACTTCTTTGAGTTCGTTGCCTATTTGTGGAAGACAAGGCAGATTACTCTAAAGGAGGCCCTGGGTATCTTTGACTATTACCTCAGGAGTTTGAAGCAGAACAACGGCGTTGCCGAATACATCGAAAACCCCGCGAATGGCTTTGAGCAACTGCGCGAGTTATTAAAGGTGATTTAGCATTAGGAGTAGCAAGTGAGAGAAAAGGTTCTGCGACTGACGTGGTGTCCGTTTCTCTTCGTGTACGGAACACTCATGGGGGGATTCGATGAAGATTTGCAAAAAAAAGTCGGAGCAAAGTTAGTTGGTGGAGCAACCATCAGAGGCAGGCTTTACGACTTGGGAGAGTACCCTGGCGCCAAGCTCGCAGACAAGGGCTCGAAGGACTTGGTTAAAGGAGAGCTATACCAACTGGCCGATCCGGAACATGCCATCAAGATCTTCGATCGATACGAGGAGTACTTTCCTTCAGCGCCGCATAAGAGCTTGTTCGTTCGAAAACTTGTAACAGTTTCTCTAGTGGAAGGCGGCAGAAAACGAAAGGCTTGGGCATATTTGTACAATCGACCCGTGGCCAACGATAAGTTGGTACCCAATGGCGATTATCGCAATCTTGTCGCTGTTCGTTTCTGGAGTTGAGATGAAACCTTTCACAAAGCATACCGGCCTCGTAGTCCCCCTGGATCGAGTGAACGTTGACACGGACCAGATTATCCCCAAGCAGTTTCTGAAGGGTCTCACGCGCGAAGGACTGGGGCGGGTATTATTCTACGATTGGCGGTACCTGGAAGGAGAGAAGCCCAATCCGGAATTCGTCCTCAATCAACCACGCTACTGCGGGGCTTCCCTTCTGCTGGCCCGCGTGAATTTTGGCTGCGGCTCCAGCCGCGAGCACGCGCCGTGGGCTCTCTCGGATTATGGCATCCGGGCACTCATCGCGCCGAGCTTTGCAGACATCTTTCGCAATAATTGCTTTAAAAACGGCATCCTTCCCGTCCCGCTCGACGATGAAAAAGTCGATGAGCTTTTTCGTCGCGCGCAATCAACGCCGGATTATCGGCTGACGGTGGACCTTGAAAACCAGATGGTCTCGGACGAGCAAGGTTTCAAAGCGGTTTTCGAGATCGACTCCTTTCGCCGCCAGTGCCTGCTCGAAGGACTCGACGATATCGGGCTCACGCTTCGCTTCGAAGAAGCCATCACCGCCTTTGAGCAGGCTCACAAGCCCGAAGCCGTAAAGTACGGACCGGAGACCGTAATACCCTTCCGATAAGGACAAATGTGGCACTTGTTTTTGAAGCGGTATGTTGGCAAAGACGCGCACCTAACCGAGCGCTGGAAAAGTTCCTTAACTGTCATTCTGAGCCCGTTCGCTCCACTTCGAACGGTCCCTTCGCTCTGCTCAGGGCAGGCTCTGAGCGCTGCGAAGGATCTCAGGGTAAACTCCGCGAAGAATCCCTGCATTTGAGAAATCGAGCAAATGCCGGGATTCTTCGTCGCCTTCGGCTCCTCAGAATGACTTGCTCTCAAGGCTTTTCAGCATCCTCAAATCTTACGTTTCTTCCGTGATTCTATCCCCCGGCAAGCTTCTGCGCCCCACGTGGGCCGAAATTTCTCGCTCCGCGCTACGCCGCAACTTCGCGCGCGTCAGGCAACTCGCTTGCGGACGCAAAGTGATGGCGGTGGTGAAAGCCGATGCGTACGGCCATGGTTTAAAACCGGTGGCCAAGCTGCTCGAAGAGTGCGGCGCGGATTGGTTTGGAGTCGCCACCGTCGAGGAAGCCATTGAACTGCGCCAAGCAGGCCTTGTGAAGCCCATCCTTCTGCTGGGGGGGCTCTACATGAGCGACCCTGCCGCGCTCATTGAGCATGACCTTACCCCGGCGGTTTCTTCCACCGCCCGCCTCGATGTTTACGCGGAATGCGCGCGCCGCTTGGCCAAGCCCATCTGCTTTCACCTGAAGGTCGATACGGGGATGGGACGGCTAGGGATGCCGCCGGAGCTCCTCGGCAGCTTCCTGGAAAGGCTGCGGGAACTCAATGGCACCACCAGCCCCGCGCGGGGCGCGATGCTCCGCCTCACAGGTTTCTTTACCCACCTCGCCTCTGCCGAAGACCTGCTGGCCACCCAGACGGAGGAGCAACTGGCGCGGTTCCGCCGCTCGCTTGAATATCTACGCGCTTGTGGGACGGAGCCGGAATGGATCCACATCTCCAACAGCGCCGCGCTTCTCGCGGGACCCGATATCCAGGAAAACCTGATTCGCATCGGCGCGTTGCTTTACGGCTATTGCCTTCCCCTGGTTTTGCCCGCGGGCGCGCCGCGGCGGCCGCTGCCCGATTTCGATCCGGTGCTCAGCTTCAAGTCACGCGTCGTCTTCTTGAAGGACCACCCCGCCGGCACGCCGCTCGGTTACGGCGCTTCGTTCTTCACCCGCCGCCCGTCGCGCATTGCGACCATTCCGGCCGGTTACGCCGACGGGCTTAGCCGCGCGCTTTCGAATCGCGGGCGCGTGATCGTTCGAGGCGGTTACGCGCGCATCGTGGGAACCATCAGCATGGACCTCACGCTGATTGACGTAACGGATATTCCCGGCGTGACGGTGGGAGATGAGGTGACGTTGATTGGTCGCGCAGATGGAGCTTCCATCACGGCGACGGAGCTAGCGAAAGAACTGGCGACGATCCCTTACGAGGTGCTGTGCTCGATCGGCAAACGCGTGCCGCGAATCGAAGTGGAAGAGTGATAGCCGGGCGACTTTGCTCGCAAGTTACTGAAAAGCTCGTTCAGCTTGTCGTTTCGAGCGTAGCGAGGAATCTCGCTCTGCAAACTGGCTGGTGAAAGGGCAAGGCGAGATTCCTCGTCGCTTCGCTCCTCGGAATGACACGCAACGTGAGCTTTCACACAGACCCTTATACCCCACGCCTTTCCAGGAAAAGCTCGGGAAACACTCGATGATAGATGGCGACCCCCAGCGCAGCGTGCATCCCCATTTCCTCAAGCTGCCGGATCTCCTCATCCGTGGTGATGCCACCCGCCGCAGTGATCGGCAGCGCCGTCACCTCGCGCAGTTTGCGGAACCAATCCAGGCGCGTGCCTTCGAGCTTCCCTTCCACGTCAATGCAGGTGCACAGGAACTCGGAACAGTAGCCTTCAAGTTGCGGCAGGGCCTCGCCAGAGGTGAGCGGCAGCACCTGCTTCCAGCCGTGAACTGCCACGTGATCGTTGAAACAATCAACAGCGATCATGAGCTTTTCCCAGGGAATGCGCCGGGCGAGCCCTTCGAGGAATCCATGGTTAACGCCTTCGGCGCTGAATGCCGAGCTCCCCACAATCACCTTCACGGCTCCCTGGCGAATCACTTCCTCGGCCCGTCCGACGCTCCGGATTCCGCCTCCCGCACGGCAAGGCTTGCGGGCGCAAAGCTGTTCGATGATGCTGGCCTGGGCCGGTCGGCCTAACGCAGCGTCCAGATCAATCACCTGAATCTGAGGGAAGTCCTGAAAGCGATCGAGCACCTTCAGGGCGTCGGGTAACTCCAGCACTT
>JASHTR010000107.1 GCA_030040455.1 Terriglobia bacterium
GCACTACTTTCCGAGCAGCCTGATGAAGTGGATCGCTGTGCCGCCGCGCTTGCCATACGCATGCACGCATTTGGCCTCGAGGGCGAGTGGCAATTTCAACTGGATAACCCGGTCAGTTTTCTCTTCGACCGCTGGATGCTGCCGCTTGGCGATGCAGTTCGCGTGTCGGCCACCTCTCAAACCATCTTGATCGGCACGCACACCGAGGACGGGTGGCGCCAGACGGCCTTCCGGCGTCGCGGCGAGAACGGCTGGGAGTCGAAGGATGCAAAGTCTCTTCCGCTGATGCTTCATCCAGGACTCCGTTGCACGGTTGTACCCGTTGAATATCTTCCGGCCGCATCGCCGGCGCAACTGTTGGCGAAGGGATTGTACGACGGCGATTCTCGAAACGCCGACACCAACTTGTTCCTGAGGACTTGTAACGGAGCAGCGGGACTCATTTCCGAGTATGCGGGTGTTTATCTTCCGTGGGTTCGGCACGTTGTCAAGGACCTCATTCCATTGCCGCCACGGCCGGGCGTCCTCCATAGCGCCAGTGGCAATCTCGCTCCCGGGGTCATTAGCGTCACGAATCAGGATCTCCGGTGCGCACTGGCCGAGCAGTTAGTGCACGAAGCGACGCATCAATACCTCTATATTCTAAAAAGGCTCGGCCCGATGGACGACGGAACGGATGAAACTCTCTATTTTTCGCCCTTTCGGAATATGGGCCGGCCGATCCTGTATATCTTATTCGCCTATCATGCTTTTGCGAACGTGCTGCTCTTTTATCGAATGGCGCGGGCGAATGGCTTATCCGACGATGAGCCTGGAATGAGCGATCAGGTGAAGCTGGAAGAGAATCTTCAAACGGTTGACAAGGCGCTTCAGACCACAAGAGCTTTGACTCCGCTGGGTCGCGCTTTGTGGGAGCCGTTGCGGGATTTTCTCCGTCAATGACAAGATGGGTCCATTCGTCGCTTTGGAGAACCAACCGACACTACCCGAAGGCCAGTCCGCCGCCCGGTCGGGAGTGTCCGCCGAAGGGTTTCGCGTCGCGCTGATTTGTATGCCTTTTGGCTCCGTCACGCGGCCCTCAATCCAGATCGGGCTGCTGGCGGCGATCGCCGAGCAGGCAGGCTTCGAAACAGATCCCCACTATTTTAATATTGACCTCGCAGCCCAACTCACCCCCGTCACTTACGAAGCATTGTGCGAGCAAGGCCGGCATATGACCAGCGAATGGCTGTTCGCCCCAGCGGCGTTCGGGCCCGGCAATGAGGGTGATGAAGACGCCTACTTCGAAGCATTCCCGGAGGACGAGGAATGGGCGAAAAGCATCGGGAAGGATCGTGCTTTTCTCGTTGAGCTGCGGCGCCAGACTCTTCCTTGCTTCGTTGACCGCTGCCTGGAATCGGTGGACTGGAGTCGCTATCGGGTCGTGGGCTTCAGCTCAACTTTTCAACAGAATGTGGCCTCCCTGGCACTGGCGCGGCGCATCAAGGAACGCTATCCGCAGGTCATAACGGTCATGGGCGGCGCAAACATGGATGGGGAGATGGGGCCCGAGTATGTGCGCTCCTTTAAGTTTATCGACTACGGCGTGGTCGGCGAAGGTGACGTCGTCTTTCCCAGCCTGCTGCGCAGTCTGGCCCTTGACGAGCGAAATCCCAATTTGCCCGGGCTGGTTGCAAATACCGCCAGTGGGGTGGTCGTGAACGGCGGCGCAGTTCCGATTCGCGAGTTGGATGCTTTACCCACACCCAATTATGATTCGTATTTCGAGCGCGCCATCGGGCTCGGATTGCTACCGTATTATAGAACTTCGTGGACACTTCCATTTGAAAGCTCGCGCGGGTGCTGGTGGGGCGAGAAACATCACTGCACGTTTTGCGGATTGAACAACCTTGGGATGGCGTATCGTTCAAAGAGCCCGCAGCGCGTCCTGAACGAGCTTTCGTCTCTGGCAGCGCGTCACCGCATTACCTCCTTCACGGCCGTCGATAATATTCTCGACTGGAAATACGTGCCCGAGGTTTTTCTCCAGCTTGACCAGATGAAAGCGGATTACCAGTTTTTCTATGAGATAAAGGCGAACCTGACGCGACAACAAATTCAAACACTCTATCGAGGCGGCGTGCGCCGGATCCAGCCCGGAATCGAAAGTATGAGTACCCATGTCCTGCAACTCATGCGTAAAGGCTGCAACATGCTGATCAATATCCGCTGCCTGAAGTGGTGTCTCTATTACGGCATTCATGTGAGCTGGAATCTGATATGGGGCTTTCCGGGTGAAACAGAGGCCGATTATCAGAGCCAGCTCGAAGTCCTCAAGTGTATCAGCCATTTGCAGCCCCCATTTTGTGGCAGCCGCATCTGGCTGGAACGCTTTTCGCCTTACTACATGGACCGGGAGTCGTTTCCGGTGCGCAACGTGCGCCCGGAGCCGAGCTATCGTTACGTTTACCCTGAGCGCGTCGACCTGGAAAAGGCTGCATACTTTTTCGACTATGAGATGGACGGGACGCTTCCGACCGATGCGCACGTCGCAACCCAACGCTATATCGCCGAATGGAAGAAATGCTGGGAGTCAGACCAGCGACACACCCTGAAGTACAGGCGCATCCCCGAAGGGGTCCTGATTGATTACAACTGGGGACCCGAGCGGAGGGGCACCTACACGCTTTTCGGCGCGCTCGGCTTGATCTACGAATTCTGCGTGGAAACGTTCCACACGGCCAGCCAGGTAACAGCGTATCTGCGAAGTACGCCCGAAGGATACGATTTACCTCTCGAAGAGGTTGAGGATGCGCTGAACGAGTTCTGCCGCGGGCGCCTGATGGTCAGCGAAGAGGGCAAATATCTTAGCTTGGCTATCCCAACGAACCCGAACTGGTAAGCAACCGCCGGGGCGCGAGAAATTTTGCCTGGATGTCCGGGTTCACAGTTAACTCGAGAGCCTGCCGGGTCAATACTTCGTCTCGAGCGGCTCGGCATAGCCTGTCATTTCCAGATAGCCCACGCCCTTAACATCCTTCCCGGCTTCTGTGCCCTTTGCCCGGATGGTGCCTTCCCAATAGGTGGGCGAGAACGTGTTTTCGCTCACCAGCTCCTGGCGGTTGAGCGGGGTTGTGACTTCGAGCCGCAAATTTAGAGACGGCACGTCAATGCGCCAGGCAACCGGGTAGCGCGCGCGAGTGCGGAGGCTCATCCAACTGGCGCCGGGGGTCAGGTTGAAGTCGTGGGCTTCGAGGGACCGCGAACGACCGTCCGGGGCGATAACCGTGCCTGAAGAGTAAGGACTGATTCCACGCTGCTTGAGCCGCAGGCGGTAAAACATGAATTCGGCTTTGTTGTCGAGTTGCAGGCAAAACCAGTCCCAGCCCACGATGGAGCCGAAAGACGGTTCGGTAAAGAACTCATGGTCCATCCATGCCGTGCCGCTCACTGGGTAAAGCTTATGCGCGAGGGTTATTGTCCCAGTCGTCGCGATCAGGGGAAGGGAAATGTAGTAAGAAGCATTTCCGCGTCCCGGCGCTTTCTGGCTCACCCCATTTTTGCCGTTAATCACGGGCGGCTTGAGCGGGTGCATGTGCAAGTGAAGCTCAAAGTTGCTGGCAATCGCGCTGAGCTGCTGATCGTTTCCCTGCCATTCAACACTCCAGTTGCCGTTCCACACGTGCCCAAAGTCTGAGCCGGCAATTCCGGGGCCCGCGCGATTCAGCCGCTCCTGATACAGAAATTGATGCCCCCGGAGATCGGTCAGCGCAAGGTGGGCCATGTACGCATTTTGCACGCTCCAGAGCGAGACAGCGTGCTGGCGGTAAGAGAGGCCAAGGCGGAAAAAAGTGAGTTCAAATCCAAATGAGCGGCCGGCGGGCGTTCGCAGGTTTCCGGTGTAGTACCACCATTCGGTCTGAAACTGAGGATGATTGAAATAGTCGCGGGGAAACTCAAAGCGATAACCGGGCACCGCCACGCGATACTGAGCGAGAGCAGGCGCGGCCAGGAATAAAATCAGAAAGAGCCGCTTCATTCTTCGTGAATCACCTCAATGGGATTGAGTTTCATGCCCAGCCGCGCCGGGTAGAGGGCCGCAGCGAGAGTGCATGCGCCGACCACGGCAAGAGCAGCGACGAGGAACGCAACCGGCCAATGAAACTGGATGGTCCAGCCAAAGGATTGCTTGTTGATTACGAAGATGAGAATCAAGGAAAGCAACCAACCAAGAATAAATCCCACAAGGCTGGCGAGAACTCCGAGGATGGTGGCCTCGGAGATAATAAGCCGGCGCACCTGGAGAACAGAAGCCCCCAGAAATCGCAGCAGCCCGATCTCTCTCCGATGGTCCACCACCATCGCCAGCAGCGCGCCCGCCATGCCGATGATGGCAACGCACAGGGCAACAGCTTCAAGCGCATAGGTAATGCGG
>JASHTR010000108.1 GCA_030040455.1 Terriglobia bacterium
GATCGCTTCGGGAGGGTGCAGACGTCGAGAGAAATGAATCCCTTCGATAGACATGTCATTGGTCACAATCAGCTCGTTGCCTGCGCTTGGCACGATCAACGCTGCATCGTCCCCGATCCCTAGCCGCATCCCTCGTGCACGAGCGGAAGTTTTTCGCTTCAGCCACCGAACAAATTGCTCTTCCTTGGCAAACCTCACTGTCCCATTCTCCTTCTCTGTAGAGAAAATTAACAGCTTCACGCAAAGATTCCAAACTGGGAAGGCAAGTTAAAAGTTCAAAGTCGAGAGTCGAAAGTTTATAAGGATAAGTCCTTTAACCTTTGACTATTGACTTTCAACTTGTTTTTCGGCTTTGCGTGATGCTTTTTGCTTGTCTTCTATTGACGTTCGCAAATTATAGTGACGGCATTCTCTGTAGCGGCGCTCTATGAGCGTCGAAAAAACGGCGGTCGCAGACCGCCGCTACAGCACTTGTGTCACCATAATTTGCGGGACTCAGTAATTTTTTCACAGCCTCTCAGAATCTGTGAAAAAATTAAAAGAAAAAGCTTGACGAGCATGATGGCAGGGATATCCTGCCACCAGCCGGATTTCCGGTGGGGAGGCCAGCAAGCAGGGGCAAGTGAACGAGCCTATGAGCCTTATTTACATATTCGCGGCAACGCCCCTGGAAGCCAAGCCGGTTGCGAAGATGATGGCGCGGAATTACACCGGCTTCAACCCCAGGCACAAGATAGCGGGAAGAATCGGCCCGGACGCGGTTGAGTTGTTTGTTTGCGGCACCGGGCCGCAAGCGGCCCAAGCGCGCGCGCGCCGGGCGTTGGAAGCCAGTGAGTGCATCCCCGCGAAGCCCGACGCCGTGCTTGTGGTCGGGCTTTGTGGCGCACTCTCCCCACGCCTCGCTGAAGGCACCGTTGTGGCTTACACAGAGTGTCTCTCGGCTCAGGAAAATGGAAAACGGTTCTCATCCCACCTCGCCACAAAGCTCTTGACCCGGCTTGCAGCCGGGGGCATCGCCTGCGTCGGAACCGTTGGGATTACCTCTTCCCGCATCGCCGCTTCAAAAGCGGAAAAACTCGCTCTGGCCGCATCCGGAGCGGAAGTGGTGGATATGGAGAGCTATCCGATCCTCCAGGTTGCAGCCGGCGCGATTCCTTGCGCGGTGTTGCGAGCGGTTTCCGACTCCCTCGACCGCCGCTTGCCCGATTTTAATCCTGCCCTCCAGCCTGACGGCCGCATCAGCCGCGTTGCAGCCGCGCGCATTGCCGCGCGGTCGCCCCTCCGGACGGCGCAGCTTGTGGTGGCCAGCCGTCGGTCCATGCGAAAACTCGTCGCCGCGCTCGCAGTGATCTTCACCGGCGGCGGGCTTGAGAGTGGGGCGTCATCCGGGCCGCGGTCGGAATGACCGGCCCCGTTTTGAGTAAAGCTTGACGGGCGCTCCACCCCTTATCCTTTCACGCAGACGACCTGGCGGAGAGTGTGGACAATCTCCACAAGATCCGACTGCGCGGCCATCACCGCGTCGATGGGCTTGTACGCCGCCGGAGTCTCGTCGATGACGTCGGCGTCTTTGCGGCACTCCACGCCTTCCGTCATCCGGATGTGGTCTTCCACCGTGAACCGCCGCTTTGCCTCATGGCGCGACATGGCCCGCCCGGCTCCGTGACTGCAGCTATGAAAGCTTTCGGGATTTCCTTTGCCCCGGACGATGTAGGATCGCGCCCCCATGCTGCCCGGGATAATGCCCATGTCGCCTTCGCGCGCCCGAACCGCGCCCTTGCGCGTGACCAGAACGTTGTGGCCGAAATGCGATTCCCGAGCCACGTAGTTATGATGACAGTTGATCGCTTTCAACCCCGCAATGAAAGGCGGCACCTCGCCCGAAGACCGCACGGCGCTCACGATTTGCTCCATCATCAGGTCACGGTTCGAGCGAGCATAATCCTGAGCCCACTCGACCGCTTCAACGTAGTCGTCGAAATGCTCGGTGCCCTCCGGGAAGTATGCCAGGTCCTCGTCTGGAAGATGGATAAAGAATTTCTTCATGTCGTTCCTGGCCAGTTCGATGAAGTAGTTTCCCATGCGATTGCCGACACCGCGCGACCCGCTGTGCAGCATGAACCAAACCGCCCCCGACTCGTCCAGGCAGACCTCAATAAAGTGATTTCCAGTGCCCAGCGTGCCCAGGTGATTGGAATGATTCCCGCGATCGAGCTTTGGATGCTTGGCCAGGATCCGATCATAGCGGCCTTTCAGAGATTTCCACACTTCCAGGCTTCGCTCCGGAACGTCGTGCCATGCACCGCGGTCGCCAGGGCCGCCGTGATGGGTCCGGCCATGGGGCACGGCTTTCTCAATGGCCTCTCGGATGATCTTCAGGTTGTCCGGCAGATCGCGGGCGTTGAGACTCGTCTGGACAGCCATCATGCCGCAACCGATATCGACTCCTACAGCGGCGGGAACGATCGCTCCCTTGGTGGGAATGACGCTGCCGACCGTTGCCCCAATGCCCCAATGCACATCGGGCATCGCCGCGATCCAGCGAAAGATGAAGGGAAGCCTGGCGACGTTGAGCAACTGTTCCTTCGCGCGTTCATCCAGAAGGACACCCTTGGTCCACGCCTTTACCGGCACGCCCCCTTCGGCAGCGATGACGTTGTAAGCTTCCTGTGACATTCAGGTCCTCCGCTGGCGTTTCGAGTCTGGCCGACAAGGAATTTGGCCGAGCGTAATCGATTATAGTCCCGGCTGTATTCCGCAAGTGAAATTCAGATCGTGCATGACTCGTTGTCGGAAATGCCCGGCGCCAGGTCGCCCTTGGCTCGCCGACGGTTTAACCGCCAGCACCCCTGCCTGAACCGTATTGCGGCAAGCCTCGATTTCTCAATCTTCCTGAAATCAAGTAGGATGTTGCTGAAAGGGGAATCGGAAATGAGACAAGCCATGCTTTACGGCGCGGGCGACCTTCGCTTCGAAGAGCGTCCGCTCGAGAGTCAATCGCTGGCGCCGGACGAAGTATACGTGGAGACGGAAGTGTCGGCGATGTCTACAGGGACGGATCTCGCGAATTACCTGGGAGACTCCACTTTCGTTCCGGGCGCTCCCACCTATCCGAGGACAGTAGGGCACTCAAACGCCGGCAGCATCCGCCGAGCTGGCGCGAGCGTTCGCAAACTGAAAGTGGGCCAGAGGGTTTTTTCACTGAAACCCCACCAGTCCGCCTACATCGCGCGGGAGGACGAATTAGTGGTTCCGATCCCGGACGGTGTCTCTTCGGAAGTAGCTTCCCTGGCTTACCTGACTCACCTTGGCCTTGCCTCGCTGCGCCAGGCCCGGTACGAAGCCGGCGAGCATGTGGTCGTGATCGGGATCGGCGTTATCGGGCTATGCACGGTATGGCTGGCGCGAGCGATGGGAGCGAAAGTCGCGGCAATTGCAAAAGCTCCACCGCAGGTCAAAGCCGCTCTTCGCCTCGGCGCGCACGCCGCCTTTTTAGCCGGCGAGCTTGGGCTAAAGGAAAAACTTGGCCAGTTGTTCGGAGATGCGGGAGCCGATATTGTGGTGCTTACAGCAAATTCGTGGGACGCCTACCGCACTGCTCTTGAAGTCGCGCGGCGCGGCGGCAGGGTGAGCATTCTTGGATTCCCCGGCCGGGGGCAGCAGCAGCCGGACTTCAGCCCGCTCGATCCACGCTGGATTTACGATAAGCAGTTGACGTTGCTTGGAGCCGGCCATGCGCCCAGGACGGACTGCCCGCCCGAAGACCTTCGATTCAATATGCGAAGGAACCTTAACACCATCCTTGGCCTTATGGCGTCACAGCGGCCGGGCCTGGATTCGGCTATCACCCATCGCTTTCCTGCCAGCCGGATGCAAGAGGCCTATGAGTTGGCGAAGAATCATGATAAAAGTCTTGCGGCCGCCGTGTTTGACTGGAGATTGACCCGGTAAGATGGGGAAGAATCGGCTAATAAGGGAAAACCCTCATGCAGGACGGATAGCCAGAAGATGTAGCGGGCGGTTTGCCGCGTTTTCACACGGCTCTTTGCAAGCTGCCTGCGCGAATGGTACTCTAATGCAGGCCTGAGCAGGCGGCGGTTTTAGCCCGTTCCACGCCGATCAGGACTACAGCAACTTCCACTTCAGGACCTACTGGGACCATGAACCGCCACGAAGGTGAAACGTTCGAAAACAAGCATTTGGTGCTCGACGAGGGCGTCTATATCAACTGCGTCTTCAAGAATTGCAGCCTGGAATATTCAGGCGGAGACGTTTATGTGCAGAGCTGCCAGGGAGAAGGTTGCCAACTCATTTGGCGCGGCGCAGCGCAGCGCACGGTATTTCTGCTCCAGGGACTCGGCTTGATGGCTCCTGCCGCGCCTCCACCGGCTGGAAATCCTCCCGGCCGCGTCCAATAATAATCAGCTTTCAGCCCAGCGGACGGAAGGGGAGAACGAGGCGGGCGAGCGCGCCTCGATGAGAACGACGATTGTTGAGTGAAAGAACGCCTCCGTGCGCCTCGGCGATTTGACGGGCCAGCACCAGGCCAATGCCTGTTCCGCCGGGTTTGGTGGTGAAGAACGGCACGAAGAGATTCCCGGGATTGGAAATTCCCGGCCCCTCATCCGCAACCCAAACCTCAACACTCTCTCCATTCCTTTCCCATCCCATCTCCACGCCTCCTCCCGTTTCGAGCGCTGCATCCACCGCATTGCGAAGGAGGTTGATGAGGAGCTGCTCTAACTGGTCTCCATCCGCCCGGAGCGTGATTGCGGGGCCGGAAATCAGCGTGACGCGCAGCCTCGTTTCCAGGCTGGCGACGCGTCGGATCAGCGCGCCAGCTTCAAGCGGCCGGAGCGTGGGCGGGGGAAGCTTTGCGAGGTTTGCGTAGGCGGCCGTAAAGCGGCTGAGCGCTTCAGCGCGGCTTTCGATGACGCGCAGGCTTTTTTGGAAATCCTCTTCCCAGTCAGCGGGCCTCGGCTCTCGATGCAGCAAGCTTTCCAAACTTCCTGCCATAGACTTGATCGGCGCGAGCGAATTATTAATCTCGTGACCGAGCACCCGCACCAGGCGACGCCAGGCCGCCAGCTCTTCTTCACGCAGGGCGCGGGTGAGATCGGTGATGACCAGCAGCTCGAGTGGCAAGCCTCCCTGGCGAAAAGCACTTCGGCTCACTCTCCATCGCAAGGAAGCCTCCGGCGCGCCCGGAAAAGACATTTGCAGGGTCTGTTCCGGATGCCCCGCCTTGCCGGTCAAACACCCGGCAAGCCCTAATTCCTGCGCGGGCAATCCCAGCAGCCGTTCTGAGGACCTTGCAAGCAGCCGCTCCCCGGCCCGGTTGACCAGCCGTAACCTTCCTTCCCCATCAAAGGCAAAGACGGCAACGTTGATCTCTTCCATCACTTTGCGAAGCAGCGCGGTGGCTTCGAGCGCGTCCAGACGTTGAACGCGCATCAGGTTAATGAGCGCGTTGACTTCGCGCAACACCTCAGCGAGTGGATCCTCGCCTCGGGTGGTCCGCGCGCGAAACGAATAGTCACCCTCCCGCAGCGCCGCAAGGAGGTTGGAGAGCGTCTGCAAGGGCTTTTCCACGCGGTGTCTAAGCGCTGCCAGCACAACCAGCCACCAGCCCGCCACGAGCGCGGTGAGCGTCCACTGGGTCTCGGAAGAGTACCGCCCGCGCCATAGAAGGGCGAAGGCAAGCCCCAAAGCGGGCAGCCCGGCCAGCATCGCCATCCCAACGATGCGCCGCACAAAGGTAAGCTTGGGGATGCGGGGATTTGTGCCCGACATAGAAATATCATAACCATTTGTGAGGTGGGGTTCAGCCATAACGAAGTGCCGAAAAATTGCTCAGTCCTGTCATGATGCCCCATTGCGTCCTCCGTGCTCTGAGGTACGGCTTGAGTGGGACGGAGAACACGGAAAAACTTGTTAGGGATTCATGTCTGGTCATCAGACTAGTCACATGCTACCATACGACCATGAACACCAAGTTGAAGATATTCACCGTCACCGAATTCAAGGCCAAATGCCTGCGAATCCTGGACGAGCTTGAGCCGCAGGGGATTATCGTTTCTAAGCGCGGCCAGCCCGTTGCAAAGATTACGCCCATTCGTGTCGGCGCCTTCGAAAGACTTTACGGCTGCATGAAGGACAAGATCAAGGTTAAAGGCGACATCTTCTCGACGGGCAGAAAATGGAACGCTCAATCGGGCAAATGGTGAATCTCGATACGCACATTTTGATCGGCTTTCTTGGCGCTGAACTGACTTCTCGTGAACGAGAGGTGATGGTTAGCAACGATTGGGCGATTTCAGACATCGTCTTGTGGGAACTTGCAATGCTGGCAAAGCTCGGCAGGATTGAACTTG